>CAUABY010000256.1 GCA_958427375.1 uncultured Eubacteriales bacterium | reverse complement strand
CTGCGCCTCCCACTGGAAGGGGCTGTGCGGCTTGGGAATAAAGCAGGAGGTGGAAATTGTTATTCTGACGCCGCGGTTTTTGTTTTTGGAGTTTTCGCGCCAGCAGTGCAGGACGCGGTTTGCCATCTCCGCGATGCCGAGCACGTCCTCATCTGTCTCCGTGGGCAGACCGAGCATGTAATAGAGCTTCACACCGTTCCAGCCGCCCGCAAAGGCGATGGCGCAGGTGTGCAGGAGATCCTCCTCGGTTACATTTTTATTCACCGCATCGCGCAGGCGCTGGCTGCCACCCTCCACCGCGAAGGTCAGGCCGCCCTTGCGCACCTTTTGCAGGCGCTCCATAATCTCCATTGAGAAATTGTCCGCGCGCAGGGACGGGAGGGACACGCCTATACTGCGCTCCTCGCAGTATTCCATGAGCCCGTCAATGAGCTTGGGCAGCTCGCGGTAATCGCTTGAGCTGAGCGAGAGCAGCGTTATATCCTCATAGCCGGTATTTTTCAGCGTTTCAATGCCCTGCTTGATAAGCGTCTCCGGCTTTTTCGCGCGTATGGGTCTGTAGATATGCCCCGCCTGACAAAAACGGCAGCCGCGCACACAGCCGCGGAACAGCTCAAGGCTCACGCGGTCATGCACGACCTCCGTTGAGGGCACAACGGGCTTTGTGGGATAGGGCACGGCGTCAAAGTCCGCGATGATGCGCTTTGTGACCTTCTCCGGCGCGCCGTCACGGGCGGTAATGGATTTGACCGTGCCGTCCTCATTATAATCAATATCATAGAGTGAGGGCACATATATTCCGCTGATTTGCGCAGCGCGCGTGAGCAGCTCCTTCTTCGTCCAGCCGGCGAGCTTCGCCTCACGGATGAGGGTGAGCAGCTCATTGTTGACCTCCTCGCCCTCGCCGACGATGAAAAGGTCTATAAACGGCGACATAGGCTCGGCATTGACGGCGGACGAGCCGCCCGCAATCACAAGCGGCAAAAGCGCCTCGCGCTCCGCACCGCGTATTGGGAGCCCCGCCATGTCAATCATATCCAGCACAGTTGTATATGCCATCTCATAGCCAATAGAAAAGGCAATAACGTCAAACTCGCTGAGGCTGTCACCGCTTTCCAGCGCGTAAAGCGGGATGTCCGCCCGCTTCATCTCCTCGTACATATCCCCCCAAGGGGCGAAAACACGCTCACACCAGACAAAGTCGAGAGAATTCATGGTGTGATAAAGGATGCTCATACCAAGGTTTGACATGCCTATCTCATAGGTATCCGGGAAGCAGAAAGCAAGGCGCAGGTCAACCGCGTTCTTGTCCTTGATAATCTGGTTATATTCTCCGCCGGTGTAGCGTGCGGGCTTCTGCACGCGCGGCAGTATGCGTTCAATGCGTTTATCCATTCTTATCTCCGATGCAGTATTAGTTAACTTGTATAGTTTACATGATTTTCTTCTATTTTTCAATAGCAAGGCGCATTTACGCCGATAAAATCAGCCACGCGGCCGCAATTATAAGCCCCGCGCCATGTCCCGCGAGTAAAACGCCGAGCCCCAGCGCGAAAAGCGCCGACGCCGTGACAGCGCTGAGCGCTCTTGCCGCGCGGTCTCCGGCAGCTTCCCCAAAAAGCGCAGGAAGAAGAAGTCCCGCTATCCGCCCGCCGTCCATGCGGCGAACCGGCAACAGATTAAAAAGCGACAGCAGCAGGCTCACCCCCGCCGTGAGCGCGCAAAATGAGCTGCCCGTACGCGCGGCAAGGGCTGAGAGCGCAAAAGCCAGGGTCAATCCCGCCGCGGGCCCCGCCAGAGCCGCGGTTATATGTCCAAGGCGCGTTGCATCCCCCTCATAGTCTATGCAAAAGCCCTGCGTCTCTGAGCGAAAGGCGCGGATGCGCAGGCCGAGCAGGCGAAGCGCCGTAAAATGCCCCAGCTCATGCGCGATGACCGCCGCCGCGAGCGCGGCAATACTGCGCAGTTCGAGAAAGTACAGCGCCGCCGCAAGCAGCGCTATTGAAAGCGGGTCCATGCTGAACACGGGTGTATAATAGTTATGTAAACCTGCTTGTTTATAATACATATACTCGATACCCTATTTTACGCCCGACACCGGGTATACTTCACCGCCCAAGGCATAGTCGAAAGCGTATACTATAGTGTTATGTAAACCCTCAACTGACAGCTCACTGCCCAAGGTCTCAATCAAGCCTGCCGATGAGCGGTCAATGCCGGTAAGTTTGGCAAAAGCGGCGCTGACAGGTGCTTTCAGGCTTGGGAAAAGGGCGCGCATAAGGCAAACCGCAAGTAAAATTGCCGCGAAAGTGCGCAAGCTGAGTTTTGGCATACAGTCATCTCCCCTCTCATAGAGGATATTTTTAATTTTTGTCTGATATACATTTTAGTTAGGGCTTGACATTTTGCCTTTTAATCATTATAATATAAAAGCTTTATAAATAAGCCAACGGGGCGTAGCGCAGATGGTAGCGCGCATGGTTCGGGACCATGAGGCCGCGAGTTCAAGTCTCGCC
>CAUABY010000255.1 GCA_958427375.1 uncultured Eubacteriales bacterium | reverse complement strand
CCGCCCGCGATACATCATTTCAAATACAGTAGGAGAAGAAAAATGAAAGATAAAATATCCGCACTGATTGTAAAATACCGCGTAATTTTGGTATACCTCGTTGTCGGCGTGATGACCACCGTGTTCTCATGGGGCGTGTGCTGGATTTTTGAGCACTTCTTCCTTGACCCGCAGATTTTATGGCAGAACAGCCTCATAAACACCATCGGCTGGGTTGCCGGTGTATGCTTTGCCTATCCGCTCAACCGCAAGTGGGTTTTCCAGAGCAAGAACCCGAAAATGCTCGCGGAGTTTCTCGGCTTCGCTGGCTCGCGCGTGTCCACCTGGATTCTTGAGGTGCTCATCATGAACCTGTGCGTGAACGTAATCCACCTGAGCTACTGGGTGTCGAAGATTTTCATCGCCGCCGTCGTTGTCACTATACTCAACTATGTTTTCAGCAAGGTCTTTGTTTTCCGTAAGAAGAAGGACAAGGAAGCCTGATTTCTCAGTGCCGGCTAAAGAAAAATAACGCATAAAGGCAGAGGTACGGAAATTTCCGTACCTCTGCCTTTTATTATATAAAAATTTTTACATCTTTTTCCCCATTTTGAAAGTTATTATGACCGAGAGGAGCGAGAGGGACACCGCGGTGCAGATGATGGTGGCTTCAAAGCTGAAGGGCAGGATATGGCGCAGGAAATACACCACCGCAAGCGCGATGAGGTCATTTGCCATATGCGCAGCGTTCATTGTTGTTATCGCCTTCTGCGTACCCTTGGCGATGCAGCTTTTAGTGATGAAGCTGTTGACGACTGCTGCGAGCGCGCCCCATACAAGGCCGACTATCGCGCCTATAACATAATTCATATTTTTTCCTCCGTTATGTAAGCATTTTTACATATGATAGCACAAAGAATCATACATGTAAACGTCAAAAAATCAAACGCAAAATAAAAAATTTGCCTCGGTTATTAGCCGCGAACACGCAGATAATAAGATGCGAGGTGATAAAAAATGAGCCCTAAGGAATTACTCTATATTGATGACGCACTTGGACACACTCAGTTTTTGATGGCACAGTGCCGCACAGCCGCGTCTCAGCTTCAGGACCCCACGCTGAAGGCGCAGGCACAGGCACTCGTGAACGCGAACCAGCGCCTATTCACGCAGTTTTACAATCTGGTATAAGGAGACAGCACGATGAACGACAAAGAAATAATGGAAAACATTCTCCTGACGACTAAGGGCGTGTGCGACTTATATATGCACGGCTCAATTGAGTCCTCCACGCCCTGCGTCAAGGACGCTTTCAACACTGCACTGACAGATTCCCTGAGTATGCAGAGCGGCATATACCAGCAGATGAGCAGCCACGGCTGGTACAGCACCGAGCAGGCCGAGCAGCAGAAGCTCACCCAAGTAAAGCAGAAGTATTCAGCTTGCTGCTAAGCCTGTAGTCAGAGCCTCGCAGAGTTCGTCGCCCTAAGGCGACGAATAAATCAAATCGTTTTCTGCGGCGACATGCGCGCCGCAGAAAACTCTTCTCACGGAATGAGTGTCAAAATGTACGCCGCAGGCGCACATTGAGGCAGCGAATGAAGTGCAAACCTTCTCGCCGCAAAGTCATTTTGACTTTATCGGCGAATTAAACAAAAAGCCACCCTTTGGGTGGCTTTTTGTTTATATGGGTAACTATTAATTACTCGTTGATTGCGATAACAACACCGGAACCGACGGTACGGCCGCCTTCACGGATAGCGAAGCGAAGGCCGTTCTCGATTGCGATCGGGGTGATGAGCTCAACATCCATGTCGACGTTGTCGCCGGGCATGCACATCTCAACGCCTTCGGGAAGGCTGATGACACCGGTAACGTCGGTGGTACGGAAGTAGAACTGGGGACGGTAGTTGTTGAAGAACGGGGTGTGACGGCCGCCCTCTTCCTTGGACAGGACGTAAACCTGACCCTTGAACTTGGTGTGGGGGTGGATGGACTTGGGTGCAGCAAGAACCTGGCCGCGCTCAACGGACTTCTTGTCGATACCACGGAGCAGGCAGCCGACGTTGTCGCCAGCTTCGGCATACTCGAGGGTCTTGTGGAACATCTCAGTGCCGGTAACGGTGGTCTCAGTAGCCTCATCCTTCAGGCCAACAATTTCAACCTTGTCGCCAATCTTGACAACGCCACGCTCAACACGGCCGGTAACAACAGTGCCGCGGCCGGAGATGGTGAAGACGTCCTCGATAGGCATAAGGAACGGCTGGTCGGCCTTACGCTCGGGAGTGGGAATCCAAGTGTCAACAGCCTGCATGAGCTCGTCGATGCACTTGTACTCGGGAGCTGCGGGGTCGTTGGACTCGCAGACGAGAGCGTTCAGAGCGGAACCACGGATGATGGGGGTGTCATCGCCGGGGAAGCCGTAGAAGTCCAGCAGCTCACGGACCTCCATCTCCACCAGCTCCAGCAGCTCCTCGTCGTCGACCTGGTCGCACTTGTTCAGGAACACCAGCACGGAGGGCACGTTCACCTGACGGG
>CAUABY010000254.1 GCA_958427375.1 uncultured Eubacteriales bacterium | reverse complement strand
GGCAAAGGCGGCTCCGACTTTGACCCGAAGGGCAAGTCCGACGCGGAAGTCATGCGCTTCTGCCAGAGCTTCATCACCGAGCTGTACCGCCACATCGGTCAGTTCACCGATACCCCGGCCGGCGACATCGGCGTCGGCGCGCGCGAGAGCGGCTACATGTACGGCCAGTATAAGAAAATCGTCGACCGCTTCGAGGGCGGCGTGCTCACCGGCAAGGGCCTGACCTACGGCGGCTCTCTGGCCCGCACCCAGGCCACCGGCTTTGGCGTCTGCTACTACAGCGCCGAGGCGCTCAAGCACCTGAAGAACGACAGCTACGAGGGCAAGACCGTCGTCGTCTCCGGCTCCGGCAACGTGGCGCAGTACTGCGCGCAGAAGGTCAACCAGCTCGGCGGCAAGGTCGTCGCGATGAGCGACTCTCAGGGCTATGTCTATGACCCGAACGGCATCAACCTTGATAAACTCTTTGACATCAAGCAGAAGAGAAGAGCGCGCATCAGCGTGTACGCCGACGAGGTGCCCGGCAGTGAGTACCACGAGGGCTGCAAGAATATCTGGAACGTCAAGTGCGATATCGCGCATCCCTGCGCATCTCAGAACGAGATGGACGAGGCCGGTGCGAAGGCGCTGGTCGACAACGGCTGCATGGCCGTGTTCGAGGGCGCGAATATGCCGCTGACGCCCGAAGCAATTGAGGTTGTCAAATCCAACGGTCTGCTCTATTCCCCCGGTAAGGCATCCAACGCGGGTGGTGTCGCCACCTCCGGTCTTGAGATGAGTCAGAACTCCATACGCATGAGCTGGAGCTTTGAAGAGGTCGATGAGAAGCTGCACGGCATCATGCGGAACATCTACAAGGCCTGCTATGACGCCTCTGTTGAATGCGGCCGTCCCGGCGATCTGATGATAGGCGCGAATGTCGCGGGCTTCCTCAAAGTTGCCGACGCAATGATGGCTCAGGGCGTTGTGTAAGCGTGTAAGGACGAAAAATAATAGTATACAGCAGCATTAAAGCTCTGCCATTTGCATTGGCAGAGCTTTTTTATGTTTTGTGTTCATTTTTGCATCAGGGTTCTGACACCCATATCGCTATACGCGTCATAGCTCACGAAAGAGTTTGGCGCAAGCATAACTATAACAATATCGGGCTTTGTATCGCGGATATGCTCCGCAATCGTGAAGCCCACCATATATCTTGGGTCAAGGACATCAACGTACTGAAACTCTGCAGACAGGAATGCTTGCAGCGGTTGTGCAAACGAATCCTTTATAAGGCAGATTTTTATATCACTCGGTGCGCTCTCACTTCTGTGGCGCACATATGGATACGCCCCGCCCGTGTATAAGCAGTAGGGGTCAGATTCAAACCAGTCCTGACGCTCGTCGATATATTCCCGGTATATATTTGCATCTTCAAAATTGCCCTCATGTATATCCGTTTTGCCCGGCCAAGGTTCAATTATGCTCGTAATCTCTGTGTCGAAGAGCGGAGTATAATATGTAATATCGTCCGTTCCGCCGAAGAAGATTCCCGTGCGTTTTCCCCTGCTTCCAAGCATCCAGTTTTTCAGCGTATGCGCTTCCCAGTTATTGATATCGGCATACTCCAAGTTAATGCCGCCGTCCGGGAAGCGGCGCGCCAGCTCCTCCGTAAGCTTTTGATAGCCCGTAAAAGCGCCGGTGAAGTTCCAATGGTGGTCTGTGCGGAAGAAGTACCGCTCTATCTGTTCGGGAGTCTGCGCCATATCTTGACGCAAATCATAGGTGTCGACCCCGGCCTCGGCAAGCAGGCTCAAAAGCTCGTCGACATTTTCATAGCTGTGGTTCTCCTCACCATGCCGCAGTATGTCCCCTTTCAAATCAAGCTTTGTCGGGAGCTGAACATACAAAAACTGCGCGCCATGTGCCTTGGAAAAATTGGCAAGCTCCACTATTCCTGCCGCGGGCGCGGACACATCAGCTCGTCCTGGATTTTGGGTGTCGAGCATTCCGTTTTCAAGCTTCATGACCTCGTTACATACACTGCGCCCGGTCAGGCGACAGTACAGCCCATTTAGGTTTATGAGGGAATACTTGCCAGTGATTTTGTCCGCGTACTGCTCCGCCACCATCTGTGTATACTCCGCGAAGCCTATTCTACCCTCAACCAAATCCCTTGTCGGCCAGTAGACAAGGCGCAGGTTTGCCAGCGCGAACAACACGAAAGCGGCAGCTGCCAACGCGGCAAGAACCTTGAGCGTTCTTTTCTTTATCAACTCACTCTTACTCATACTGTCACCCATCAAAAGTTAAAATAAATAAATGGGTTATATGCGCCAATTACGAGCGCTGATATGCACACCGCAAAAAGCGCAATCTGTCCCGCGTATGCTATGCCGCTGCATGTAAGCGCCGAACCTGTACCACGGCTCTCTATGCGCTCACGCAGCATTTTGAACACCGGCGTGGAGCAGAGCACAGCGGCAATAAGCGTGACCGCGTATTCTTTAAGATAAAAGCCAAAGGCGCTGTCCGTAAAGCTGCCGCCGCCAAGGCCGA
>CAUABY010000253.1 GCA_958427375.1 uncultured Eubacteriales bacterium | reverse complement strand
GGACTTTGCCTATGTGCTTGTCTCGGCAAACTCCGGTATAGCCGTCGGCATGGCAAGCCAAATCTGTGGCTTTAACCTCAACGAGGTGTGTACTGCCGCAATAAACTGCATCCGCGACCCGGAGTTTGATGTGCTCTCCGTCATGCCAGCGCCGGACTTTCCGACCGGCGGCGAGATAATCTACGACCGCGAGAAGCTCAAGGAAATCTATACCACCGGCCGCGGCAGCTTCAAGCTTCGCGCAAAGTGGCGGCATATACCGAAAGAGAACATAATAGAAATTTACGAGATACCCTATACCACCACCTGCGAGGCGATTATTGACAAGGTTGCGGAGCTTATCAAGGCGGGCAAAGTGCGTGAGATAAACGATATGCGCGACGAGACTGATCTCGGCGGCCTGCGCCTTGCAATAGACCTCAAGCGCGGTGTCGATGCTGAAAAGCTCATGCAGAAGCTCTTCCGCATGACCAGCCTTCAGGACAGCTTCCCCTGCAATTTCAACATCCTCGTCGCGGGAAACCCGCGCGTTATGGGCGTGCGCGAGATAATAGACGAGTGGACGGCCTGGCGCATGGACTGTATTCGCCGCCGGGTGTACTTTGAGATGCAAAAGAAGCAGGAAAAGCTGCATCTTCTGAAAGGTCTCGCGCGGATTCTGTTAGATATAGATAAGGCCATCGAGATAATCCGCAATACTGAGCTTGAGGCTGATGTGGTGCCCAATCTGATGATGGGCTTCGGCATAGACAAGGTTCAGGCAGAGTATGTGGCGGAGATAAAGCTTCGCAATATAAACCGCGAGTATATCTTAAAGCGCACGGCCGAGACCCAGAGCCTTGAGGACGATATTGAGGAGCTTGAAAGCACTCTCAATAACCGCCGCAAGATAAAAAATATAATCGTCAAAGAGCTTGAGGAAATCAATAAAAAGTACCCCATGCCCCGCAAAACCAGTCTCGTCTACGCAAGCGAGGTTGAGGAGTACAGCGAGGAGCAGCAGGTAGAGGATTACCCCGTCACGCTCTTCCTCTCGCGCGACGGTTACTTCAAGAAGATAACCGCCCAGTCTCTCCGCATGAGCGGCGAGCAGAAGTATAAGGATGGGGACGCGCTCAAACTCAGCTTTGAGTCCTCTAACCGCCGTGAGCTGCTGATTCTGACCGATAAGCAGCAGATATATAAGACGCGTGTGGCCGATTTTGAGGACTGCAAAGCCTCGGTTCTCGGCGTGTACCTGCCCACAAAGCTCGGCATGGACGAGGGCGAGAGCGTCATCACGATGATAGACCCCGGTGATTATAAGTCAAATCTCCTCCTCGCCTTTGAAAATGGCAAGATTGCCCGTATTGAGATGGCCGCGTATGAGACAAAGACAAACCGTAAAAAGCTTGTCAACGCCTACTCGGATAAAAGCCCACTTGTCTCCGTCATCGTTCTTGACGAGGAGACGGATGTTGTCTGCTATTCCAGCGACGAGCGCGCGCTCATTTTCAATACCTCGCTCTTGCAGCCCAAGTCGAGCCGCAGTACACAGGGTGTCAGTGTGCTTGCGCTTAAGGCGCGGCGCGGTCTGACGCGCGCGGAGAAGCTAACGGATACCGGCGTCAAAAATACCTCGCGCTATCGTGTGCGCAGTCTGCCCGCGGCGGGCGCGCTTCTCAAGAGCGAGGATAAGGAAGAACAGCAGCTTTCAATGCTTGAAGAATGAGGCGGAGGTGCAGCATGGACTCAATCAAAAAGCAGATCAACGGGAAATCCGCGCTGTCAATCGCGGTGAAGTATCTTTTCATTGTTGTCGGCAGCCTGATTTTTGCCGCGGCGTTCCAGTTTTTCCTCTTCCCTAACTCCATCGTCTCAGGCGGGGTCACGGGTATCGCGCAGATAATAAACCGCCTCACGGGTCTGCCCGTTGGCGTGCTGAGCATTATAATGAACGTGCCGCTCTTTATTATCGCGTGGCGGCACTTCGGGCTTGACTTCATTGTCAGCTCCTTTGTGGCAATGACGCTCTTTTCTGTCTTTGTGGACGTTTTTGCCGTGCTGGATATTGCGGTCACGGATGATGCCATGCTCGCCACGATTATCGGCGGCGTCATCAAGGGCATAGGGCTCGGCATGATTTACTATGTCGGCTCGACCACGGGCGGCATTGATATTGTCGTGCGCCTCGCGCGCCGCCGCTATCCGCATATAAATTTCGGCACGCTCATGCTCATTATGGACGCGGTGATAGTCGCGGCATACGCAATTATCTTCCGGATTTATGACAGCGCCATGTACTCGCTCATCTGCATGTTCGTCATGAGTAAGGTTGTTGACCTCGTGCTGTACGGCCTTGATAACTCCAGCATCTGCTATATTATCAGCGAACACAGCGAGGATATAGTGAAGGAGATTACCTTCGGCGAGCTGCACCGCGGTGTAACGCTGCTCTCCGGCGAGGGGGCGTATACGCATGAGAAGCGCCCCGTCGTCATGTGCGTTATAAAGCGCCCACAGATTGCGGCCATCCGCCGTCTTGTGCGCAGGCTTGACCCCAACGCTTTTTTGATAGTGACCGATGCGAAAAACGTC
>CAUABY010000252.1 GCA_958427375.1 uncultured Eubacteriales bacterium | reverse complement strand
ATCTCATCAACCTCGGAGGCGCTTGAAATATAGCGGTCGATTGCCGCGCCGATTGCGTCCTTGCTCTCAAAGGAGGAGGCATAGATATTTATAGTGCTGGGGCTTTCAAGGTCGACATAGCCGAGCATTTTGAGATTACCCTTGAGAGTTGAATCGGAGTACACGGGCGGCATGGCGTTTTTGTATATCCAGAGGTAGTCATCGTCCTCAAGGGCTATGAGCTTGAATTCGCTTGCGAGCTTGCTGTCGGAGAGATTGCGATAGAGCTCCTCGGTCTGGGAGGCGTAAATCTCCTTGACCTGACTGCTTATCATCTGCTCAACATAGTCAAAAAGCGTCTCATCGTCCATCTTGCTGAGCATGGATCTGTACTCCGGCGCATTGTCGAGCACCATATCCTCAATGTCGGCGCGCGTCATGCCCTCCATCTGCTCGTCTATCTTCTCCTGAACATAATCGTCCTCAGGCACGCTCATGTACTTAACATACACGTCCGCAAGCTCCTCATCGGTGGCGGCGGCAATGTACTCCTTGGCGGCCTCGGTCTTTCTGTCGTTGGAGAAAGCCTCGTCAGTATTATCAAGGAAAGGCAGGCCGTTGAACACGTCATGCTCAGGGTCAGCAAGCTGGCACTTTACAAGCTCCTTGTCCTTAGCCTCGTTGATAACATGCTCCACCAGCGCGTGGGTATAGCACACAGAGCCGCTGAGCATGCCGGAGGCCGCATCCTCGCCCTGACGGATGACGCCGACGACCTTGACGTCCATACCGTTATTATAGAGCGTCTGCAAGCCGAGCTCATCATCTGCAAGGTTTATATACTCCCCTGTCTCCTCGTCATAGCTGTACTGGTCGGCCGGGTAGATGTAGCGTACAACGAGACTGCATATGTCCTCATATGTCCAGCTCTCAACCTCGGTGTTGAGATTTTCCTGATTCATAAAGGCCTGCATATCGTCACCAAGGCCGCTGTTGGACTTGAGGCCGAGGGCATAGAGCACAAGGTCAGAGACCTCATTGTTCTTATCGACGACGAGCACGACCTCATCAAATTTTTCCGGCCAGTGGCCGTACAGCAGGTCATACTGCGACTTCACCAGCGGGCTTACAAGCTCGCCGTCCTCGCCGGGCAGCATTTCCTGCCACGCATCATAGGCGGAGTACATCGAGCCGAAGGTGTCAAAATAGCTGCTGTAATCACCGCCGAATGTCTGTCCCATGGCGGATTGCAGAATCTCCGTGATATCGGTTTTTACTATGCTGTCGGTCACGTCCTTGGCATAGAGATTCATGTCGAGGTCATAAGAGTACTGAATGGAGCTGATGTACTGCTGGATATCCTCGTCCGTCTCCAAAAATTCCTTGAAAGGCTTGAGGTTATTGACCTCTTTATCAGCGGAGATCATGGAGTTCATGAGGTCATAGAGTATGGTGCTGGAATACACCGCGTCCTTTTCATGCTCATTCTCCTCCGCCTCCGCGTGCACGCCCATTAGCGAGGTCATCATGCTGTTCATGTCCACGCTCTCCGCCTCAATGGAGACGGGGTAGCTTGAAAGAGTATCCTCCTGAACACGGTCTATGTACTTTTGTATGCCGTTTGAAAGCGACATGATAAGCGCAATGCCGATGATGCCGATACTGCCCGCAAAGGCGGTGAGCAGGGTGCGCGCCTTTTTGGTGAGCAGGTTGTTGGTTGAAAGAGAGAAGGCGGTGGCCAGGCTCATTGAGGGCTTTTTCACCTTTTTATCGGATGCTTTTTCCTCAACGCCGGAGTTATACGGGTCGCTGTCGCCGATAATCTGTCCGTCCTTGAGGCGGATTATGCGGCTTGCATAGTCGTTGGCGAGGTCAGGGTTATGCGTGACCATGATTATGAGCTTGTCTGCGGAAATTTCGCGCAGCAAGTCCATAATCTGCACGGAGGTATCGGAGTCGAGCGCGCCGGTGGGCTCGTCGGCAAGGAGGATATCAGGGTCATTTACGAGGGCGCGGGCAATGGCAACTCGCTGCATCTGGCCGCCGGACATCTGGTTGGGCTTTTTATCGAGCTGGTCACCGAGGCCGACCTTTTTCAGCGCCTCCACCGCGCGGCCGCGGCGCTCCGCCGGGGCAACGCCGGAGAGCGTAAGCGCAAGCTCAACATTTGAAAGCACCGTCTGGTGTGGGATAAGGTTATACGACTGGAAAACAAAGCCGATAGAGTGGTTTCTGTAGCTGTCCCAATCGCCGTCGGTGAAGTTCTTGGTGGACTTGCCGTTTATGACAAGGTCGCCGGAGGTGTACTGGTCCAGGCCGCCGATGATATTGAGCAGCGTGGTCTTGCCGCAGCCGGAATGGCCGAGGATGGCGACAAACTCATTCTCGCGGAATTCAAGGTCGATGCCCTTGAGCGCATGCACCACCGAGTCACCCGCGAGATAATCCTTTTTAATGTCCTTTAACTTGAGCATTCTGTTCCCTCTTTGCGCTTATTTCGTGAAATGAGTTGACACAAAGGCGAATATGCTGTAGAATACTAAAGCTAAAATATGCTTCCGTAGCTCAGCAGGATAGAGCGTCCGCCTCCTAAGCGGAAGGTCGCGCGTTCG
>CAUABY010000251.1 GCA_958427375.1 uncultured Eubacteriales bacterium | reverse complement strand
CACGATGTGAGCGTGTACGCCGAGCCCGGCCAGAAAGTGGCTTTCGTCGGCGCGACCGGCGCGGGCAAGACCACGATAACCAACCTCATAAACCGCTTTTATGACATTGCCGACGGCAAGATTCGCTATGACGGCATCAACATCAACAAGATTAAAAAGTCTGATTTGCGCCGCTCTCTCGGCATAGTGCTGCAAGACACGAACCTCTTCACCGGCACGGTTATGGACAACATCCGCTACGGCAAGCTTGACGCGACGGATGAAGAGTGCATTGCCGCAGCCAAGCTCGCCGGTGCTGACGACTTTATAAGCCGCCTGCCCCTCGGCTATGACACCGAGCTTGCGGGCAACGGCGCAAACCTCTCTCAGGGCCAGCGCCAGCTGATTGCCATTGCGCGCGCCGCCGTGGCAGACCCGCCCGTAATGATACTTGACGAGGCCACCTCCTCCATCGATACCCGCACTGAGGCCATAGTCCAGCGCGGCATGGACAAGCTCATGGAGGGGCGCACGGTGTTCGTTATCGCGCACAGGCTCTCCACCATAATGAATTCCGACGTTATTATGGTGCTTGACCACGGCCGAATCATCGAGCGCGGCAGCCACGACAAGCTAATCGCCGAAAAGGGCGTTTATTACCAGCTCTATACCGGCGCGTTTGAGCTTGAATAAGCCAAAGAAGCATTTTGCCCCTGCAAGGCTTTCACTCCTTGCAGGGGCATTTCTTATCCGCTCTTATATGATTATCTTACTTTCCCTCAATCAGCAGCCGCAGAATCTGCACCGCGTTTGCCGCCGCGCCTTTGCGTATCTGGTCACCGCAGCACCAGAGGGTGAGGCCGTTTTCGTTGGTCAAATCCTCGCGTATGCGCCCGACCCAGACCAAATCCTGCCCGCTGGTGTCAAGCGGTGTGGGATAGTTCCTGCCCATATAATCCTCCACCAGCCGCACGCCGGGGAACGCGCGCACAGCCTCGCGCGCCTCGTCCACACTGACGCGGCGCTCAGTGCGCAGGGTAACGGCGATGGAATGCGAGCGCATGACCGGCACACGCACGCAGGTGCAGTTTACCTTAAGCTCCGGCAGGTGCAGTATGCGCCGCCCCTCGTTCTGCATCTTCATCTCCTCGTCGGTATAGAGATTATCAAGCTCATCGCCGATGTGCGCGATAACGTTCATGGCAATCTGCGCGGGGAACACCCGCGCCTTGGGCACCGCGCCCGCGGCATAGCCGCGAAGCTGCTCGTCAAGCTCGGCAAGCCCCGCCTGACCAGCGCCGGACACCGCCTGATATGTACAGGCTATCATCGAGCGTATGGGGCTCAGACGAGCAATGCCCGCCACGGCCATCATGGTTATTATCGAGGAACAGTTGGGGTTTGCTATGATACCCTTATTTTCAGAGGCGTCCGCCCCGTTTATCTCCGGCACCACGAGCGGCACATCCGCGTCCAGCCGAAAAGCGGAGCTATTATCTATGTACACCGCGCCGCTTTTGACTATCGCCGGGGCAAAGCGCCGGGACTGCGCGTTCTTAACCGCGCCGAGGACAAAATCCATCCCAGCGAAGCTGTCCTCCTGCGCCTCCTCAATTACTATCTCCTGACCTTTAAAAGTTACCGTGCCGCCAGCGCTCTTAGCGCTCGCCAGCGGCAAAAGCCGCCCGATGGGCACATTGTATTCCTCCAGAATGCGCAGCATCTCCTGTCCAACCGCGCCCGTCGCGCCCAGAACCGCAACATTATATAACTTTGACATATGCTTCCTCCCAGAAAACATTCTCGCCGCTTCAAGCTCCGTGCGGCCGTATCCGCTTATATTATACTCTCACCTGAACTGCCTTGTGCCGCGCCGGGGAAAATCCGTCCACGGCACACCGCGCGGAAATTTTCTTCTGTCCCTGCGCCGAAAACACTTGTATTTTGTATGCCGACAGTGTATCATAGCTTATACCCAAAAACAAGCTTATTTTCTCATACCGAATAAGGAGTATTAAACCATGCTCGAAAATTATCTCATCATCCACAAGAGCATACTGCCGGAATACTACTCCAAAGTGCTGGAAGTGCGGCACCTGATGGAGTCGGGCAAGGTGCGCGACGTGAGCCAGGCGGTCAAGGACGTGGGCATATCTCGCAGCACTTACTATAAATATAAGGACTATATACTTGAGCCCTCGGAGATGGCGAGCGGACGCAAGGCCGTGCTCTCCATGATGCTTGCACACGCGCCGGGAGTGCTCAGCGCTCTTTTGAGCCGCATATCCGATGCTGGGGCGAGCGTACTGACTATCACGCAGAGCCTGCCAATTCACAACCGCGCGAGCGTGACGCTCTCTATCGACGTGAGTGCGATAAGCTGTGAGCTGACGGGGCTGATTGCAATGATGGAGAGTGTGCCCGGTGTGGAGCAGGCCAAGCTCTTAGCGATTGAATGAGGAGGCACGTTAACATGTATTTTCAGAGCACCAGAAGCGATATAAAAGCAAACTCCGCGCAGGCGGTTTTGGACGGGCTCGCACCTGACGGCGGGCTGTTCGTCGACCCCGCCCTGCCGGAGCGTGAATTTGACTGGCAGGGCTGCCTTGAGCTTTCCGAGCTCGGCATGGCGGAAAAAATACTCTCCTTCCTCCTTCCGGATTTTGAGGACATGG
>CAUABY010000250.1 GCA_958427375.1 uncultured Eubacteriales bacterium | reverse complement strand
AGTAGAGCTGCTGGTTGGTGGGCATGATGCTGACCACGTGGTCACCCGGCTCAAGTATGGAGTAGAAAATATGGTGGTTTGCACCCGCCGCGCCATGAGTAGGCACCACGTTTTCCGGGGCTATGGTTTTATAAAGCCCGCATATCCCCTCTTTGAAATCGGCCGCGCCCTCTATAGTGCCATAGGTGAGGCGGCGTGCGCTGAACTCACGCAGAAACGCGTCCTTATCCTCCCCGGTGAGCGCAAACAGCTCATCAAGAGAAATCGAGTCAACGCAGGTCTCGGCGATATTATAGCGTGCGCCCTCTTCCCACGCGTTCATCCACTCTTCAACCGCAAAAGGCTTGATTTTCATTTTATTTCCTCCTTTTCCCACACTGCAAAAAATAAAGCACCTGAAACACAGCCTTATGACGACATAAAATCGTATTACCTACGGCTGAGTTCAGACGCTTATATACCCCCCACCCGGTGGTGGGGGAAGCAGTATTGGATTGATGGAATATGTATACCACAGCTATGTTATTATTGTCAAGCCAAAATTTTATTTCCGGCCGCATTTTAAGTGTGTATGCAGCATCCCCGCTATGTTCCGTCTAAACTTCAGTCGGGCGTAATATCACCCGCAATAAATGTTGACTGTCGGGCATATTGTGATATACTTTAATTAATCGAACTTGCGAAAAGCATATTAATACGGCAAAAAACTATTATTATATGTATTTGCCGCGGTTTATTTTTGAATGTTACATACGGGGTAAAATTTTATGGTCGATCAATTTGGGCGTGAGATAACTTATCTGCGCATCTCGGTTACGGAGCTTTGCAACCTCCGCTGCCGCTACTGTATGCCAATGGAGGGCGTATGCAAAAAAGCGCACGATGAGATGCTCACCGAGGATGAGCTGGTGCAGGCGGTTGAGGTCGCCGCGGCGCTGGGTATCAGGAAAGTGCGTGTCACGGGCGGTGAGCCGCTGGTGAAAAAGAACATTGTCTCCATCTGCCGCCGCATTGCCGCCGTTCCCGGCATTGAGGAGCTGTGCATGACGACAAACGGTGTCATGCTCCCGGAGCTTGCGCGGCCGCTTCGTGAGGCGGGCTTGCAGCGGGTAAACATCAGCCTTGACACGCTGGATGCGGAGAAGTATACCTACATCACGCGTATTGGCCGCCTTGAGGACGCTATTGCCGGGATTGAGGCCGCGCTTGCCGCTGGGTTTGAAAAAGTGAAAATAAACGCGGTGCTCATCGGCAGCTTTAACGACGATGAGATTCCCGCCCTTGCTGAGCTTACGCGGCAGTACCCGGTAGACGTCCGCTTTATTGAGATGATGCCCATGTACAACAGCGGCGACTTCGACAAAGATTCTTTCCTGCCCTACACCAAGGTGCTTGAGGTCATGCCGGAGCTTGTGCCCGTCTCTCCTGACGGCGGTGTGGCCAAGCTCTACACCCTGCCGGGCGCGCGTGGGCGCGTTGGCCTTATCAGCCCTATCAATGCGCACTTTTGCGCCGAGTGCAACAGACTGCGCCTCACGGCTGACGGCAAGCTCAAACCCTGCCTGCACAGCGCGGCGGAATACAGCATCAAGGGCCTTGACCGCGCGGGTATGCGCGCCGTTATGGAGAGCACCATATATCAAAAGCCCAAATGGCACGGCGAGCTGAATGCGGTAAACCGCAGTCAGGCCGGGCGGAACATGAACCAGATTGGAGGCTGAACCATGCAGGATTTTACGCACTTCAATGAGCAGGGCCGCGCAAAAATGGTGGACGTGGGCGAGAAAGCCCCCACACGGCGCAAGGCAGTGGCGGCCGGGCGCGTTCTCGTAAACGCGCAGACCTTTGAGCTTATCCGTTCCGGTGGCATGAAAAAGGGCGATGTGCTGACCGTGGCTCAGATTTCGGGCGTCATGGGCGCAAAGCGCACACCAGACCTTATCCCCATGTGCCACCCCATTTTGATGGACGGCATCAACCTTGAGCTTCGGCTCGTGGAAGAGGCTCTGGCTGTGGAGATTACGGCCACCGTCTCCTGCGACGGACGCACCGGCGTGGAGATGGAGGCGCTGACGGCGGTCAGCGTGGCGGCCTTGACTGTGTATGACATGTGCAAGGCCGTACAGAAGGACATGGTAATTTCGGACATCAGGCTTCTGGCTAAAAGCGGCGGCGTCCACGGTGATTTTGTGCGGGAGGCAGGAAAATGAACACGACAGCAGCTGTTATAACCGTAAGCGACAAGGGCTACGCCGGGCAGCGCGAGGACACCAGCGGGCCAAACCTCTGCGCCATTTTGAAAGAGCACGGCTGGGATGTTTGCTACACCGCTATCGTCCCTGACGATGCGGAAAAAATTCAAGCCGAGCTTCTCAAATGCGCTGACGAACTAAGCATCGCGCTCATCCTCACCGTCGGCGGCACAGGCTTTTCCCCGCGCGACATTACGCCTGAGGCCACGCTCGCTGTTTTGGAGCGGCTCACCCCCGGTATTCCTGAGCTTATGCGCGCCAAGAGCTTGAAGATAACCCCCAAGGGCTGCCTCTCGCGCTCGGTCGCGGGCATACGCCGCCGGAGTCTTATTATAAATCTTCCGGGGAGCAAAAAGTCCTCTCAGGAAAACCTGCTTGCTGTCATTGAGCCTATAGAGCACGGTGTGGAAATGCTTC
>CAUABY010000249.1 GCA_958427375.1 uncultured Eubacteriales bacterium | reverse complement strand
CTTGTGACCTCCCGCACGTCAAGCGGATGCGCTACCAGCTGCGCCAATCGTCCATCTCTTAAGCAAGGGGTATTCTACACGATGTGAGCGGAAAAGTCAAGGACTTTTTTCCTAAATCCGAAATTTATTTTTCCCACTCCATCAAACAGGGCATTGAAACCCGCTGCTGCGCTCGTAAATCACACGCACAACACAGCAGCCCTCGCGCGACAAAAATCTCATACACAACACGAAATACCGCACATAACACGAAAATACCTGCCTTGGCATATGCCGAGGCAGGTATTTTACGTTAATTACACATCACAGTTTGTGATTATTTGCTCTCATAGTAGTAGACGGTGACAGTCTTTTCAACACCGAAAGCGGAGACCGTCAGCTTGCAGTTACCGTCACCCGCGCCTTCAGCCAACTGAACGGTGCATTTCTGCGTGTCGTCACTCGGTGTGAGCACCAGCTTGCCTTCGGTATCGCACGACCACTTGAAGCTCACGCCCTGAACCGTCATCGGGTAAGGCACGGCCGTCAGCTCAATACCGCCATCGCTCGTTTTAAGCGTGAAGTCAGTATCTATCACGGTGGCGAAGAACTGAATCTCAATCTTCTCAAGCGACGGGGTCGGTGTGGGCGAAGGCGTCGGCGCGGCGTCAATCACAGGGAGATTATTCGTCGCAATCGGCGCAGTCACCTTGGAGCCGACGCTGCTGTCCGCCTCGTTAAGGCTCGTTGAGACCATAACTATAACAGCCAGAATAACTGCTACTACCAATATCAAACCAAAAATCATTTGCCATTTTGTGTTTGCCTCCGCCCGCTCATAGGAAGCAGTGCCCCTGACCGTCCCCGGAGTGGTGCCGGGGGTTCGGGAGCTCTGCGTAACTCTGCGGGTGCCGCAGTTTGGGCAGCGGCTGCGCAGGGATGAGAACGTCGCCCCGCATCGGCGGCATTTTATTTCAGGAATCATGCCCATACAGGTTCCTCCTCTTGCTACCGCTGACAAAGGCCGGGCCTCCGCCAGCAGATAGGTATAGAATTACTTATAAATAATACATCTTATTAGCCTTTTCGTCAAGCCTTGCGGAACACTTTTGGGCAATTTGAAACCTTTTTTTGCGTCTGATTCCCCACTCAGCCCCCAATTTCACCGCATTTTTCCTGAAATCCCCTGTGTTTTGACCGCTGTTTTGGACTTTCCCCGCCACCCGCATTAAAATTGCAAAAACTGACCGCACAGCTTTTTTCAGTGGATATTGAAAAAAAACAGTGCAGATGGTAAAATAATTATAACAGCCAAAAGTCTTGGAAACAAGGATAACAGTGTAAAAAATCACACTGTTATCTGATTGAAAACGGCGTGCCGCTCGCCGCAAGGCGGCAGCCGCGGCACATGCCGAAAATCTCCATCCCGCCGCGTATAGAGATTTTCATTCCTGTTTGTGCTGTCAATTACGCGGCAGAATGGAGATTAAAATGGCAAAAAGTATAAGCAGAATAGTGTTGACAGGCGGCCCCGCGGCCGGAAAAACCACGCTTATAAGCCGCATTTTGAAGGAATTCAAAAACGAGGACGGCTGGAAGGTCATTATAATCCCGGAGACGGCGACGGAGCTTATCTCCGGCTTTGGCATAAAGCCTTTCGGCAGCTGCGTGAACATGGAGCAGTTCCAGTACTTTGTCATATCCGACCAGCTGCACAAGGAGCAGCTCGCCCTGGGCGCGGCAGAGCTCGTGCCGGAGGAAAAGGTGCTCATAGTCTATGACCGCGCCGTGCTCGACGATAAAGCCTACATCACGGATGAGCAGTTTGCGCACGTGCTCAGCCACTTCGGCAAGACCGAGGAGCAGATACTAAACGGCTATGACGCGGTTTTGCACCTTGTAAGCTGTGCCAAGGGCGCGGAATTTGCCTATAACTTTGGCAATGCCGCGCGTTATGAGAGCGTGGAGGAGGCGCGCGAAGCCGACGACGCGACACTGCGCGCATGGAGCCGCCACCCCAACCTGCACGTAATCGACAACTCCGTGGACTTTGACAGCAAGATAAACCGTGCCATCTCCGCAATTTACCGCATATTAGGCGAGCCCGCGCCGCAGGCGGACAAGCGCAAGTACCTCATCGCCATGCCGGACACGGACAAAATAGTTGAGGCTTACGGCGCTGTGGGCGTGGACATGATGCAGACCTACCTCATGCCGCTCGCGCCGAACGTTGAGCGGCGCATACGCCAGCAGAAAAACGGCAGCGACTACCTGTATTTCTACACTGAAAAGCGCATCGGCGAGGACGGGCGGCGCTGGGTGACGGAGCGCCACATCTCCGAAAAGGAGTACATTTCCTACCTGATGGAGAGCGATTTGAGCCTGCACAGTGTGCGCAAGCGCAAGTTCCGCTTCAACTACAGCGCGCGGCAGATGGAAATAGACATCTACCCCTTCTCCGCCGAGCGCGCGGTGCTCTTCGTATACGGCAGTCAGGCCGCGCCTGCCGAGCTTCCGCCTGAGCTTGAGATAATAAAGGAAGTCACCGGCAACTTTGAGTACAAAAACCGCAGTCTCGCCAAGAAGCAGCTGCTTTAAATTTGTCAACTACTTAAAAACTCCCTCGGCCATTCAGCCGAGGGAGTTTCAGCTTGTCAAAAAAGTCTGAAATAGACTTTTTTGACCGCTTCATCCGCCG
>CAUABY010000248.1 GCA_958427375.1 uncultured Eubacteriales bacterium | reverse complement strand
TCATGGCGCGCCATGAAATACACATAGAAAAATACTGCAAGGTCATACATATTGAGGCGGCCACACTTGTTGATATAGTTCAGCATGGCATTATGAACGCAGTGTCTGAATATGAGAGCAAGCTCTGTGACACCTTGCTCGCAAAGCGAAACGCCGCGCCGCGCGCAACGCATCAGGTGGAAACTTCTCTTGTAAACACGCTTAGTATTCTGAATGATGAGCTTCTTGAAAAGACAATTGAGCTGAAAACAGCAATTGAAACCGTAAGTTCAACGGCGAGTCTTGAAGAGCTTCTGGACTATTACCACAATGAGGTTGAGAAAAAAACCGAGGCTGTGCGCACAGTTATTGATAAGCTTGAGCTTTTGACAGCGTCAAAATACTGGCCGTATCCGACATTTACAGAGATTTTGTTTTCCGTCTGATTGATGTATTTTGATACCAAGTGTCGCAGGTCATCAAGCGTAGAAGGTCAAAAAATATGTAACTTAAAACAGGTGCGGTTGTCATAACCGCACCTGTTTTAACATTGTGGCAAACACCAGGGGAAGTAGATTTTCTCGGTTCAAAGTCAAAGGAAAAGCTAACCAAGACCAGCATCCATAGCCATATTATATAGTCTTATCAGCACACGCCCAATATGCAAACTTCGCATAATATCAATTTAGCGAAATTTATACTTGATTTTATAGGCCGTGTGAAGTATAATTTAATTAAAATTATGTAAAGCTCTTTATTGCTTGGGGGTCAGTTTATGAATCTCGATAATATCAATGATGCTCCTGATATTCTCATGGAGTTTCTTGAATATCACTCAACTGTGCGCGGTCATTCTGACAGAACCGTTTTAGCATATTACACTGACATGAAAATTCTTTTTCGCTATCTCAAACAGCGCAGGCATCTTGTCTCCACAGAAAAACCATTTAACGAAATTGATATTACAGATATCGATATTGATTTTATCAAGTCTATTAAAATCGAAGAACTCTACAGATATCAAAGCTTTTCGCCTGAATCCGACAGTTCCCTGTCTGCTGCCAGCCGCTGCCGCCGTACTTCATCAGTTAAGTCATTTTTCAATTATCTCACTGTTAAACGGCATTTACTGGACAACAACATTTGTCAAGAACTTGACATGCCTAAGCGTCAGGTTTCACTACCAAGATATCTTGAGGAGCCCGAATGTGAGCGTCTGCTTGCCGCCTGCGAAGGCAAGTTTGAGTATAGAGACTATGCGATTTTGATGCTTTTTTTATCCTGTGGCCTGCGTGTCTCTGAGCTTGTTGGGCTTAACCTGACGGATGTATATGAAGATCACGTGCGTGTGCTCGGCAAAGGCAATAAAGAGCGCATCGTTTATTTTGCCGAGGGCTGCCGTGAAGCTTTGGACGATTATCTCACTGTGCGTGATAACGGCAAAATACGTGATGAGGACAGGAACGCCCTTTTTATCAGCAGCGTCAACCGGCGCATAACGAGCCGCGGCGTGGAGCAGATGCTCAATAAAAAGCTGCTGATGGCCGGGCTTGACGCCTCGCGTTATTCGCCGCACAAGCTGCGCCATACTGCCGCAACGCTTATGATGAAAAACGGCGTCGACACCCGCGCCTTGCAAGAGGTTTTAGGCCACAGCAACCTGAACACAACCCAAATATACACACATATTGATAATGCGCAGCTGCATGAGGCGGCAATGGCAAATCCTATTGGCCGCAGGAAAAAGGCTGAAATAGAGTAAACGCAAAAAGCTCTTGAACCACAAACAAGTTCAAGAGCCTTTTTGGCCTCTGGATATAAAATTTAATATTCCGTCAACGGAATTATACCGCCAATGTCGAACAGCAGTCTATCAGTCAGATACACCGGCTTGACACCGCGCGCATACAGGAAATCAAGAATACGCTCTTTATCCGGGTGTTCATCCAGCGTCCCGGTAAATGCCATGGTGTCCGCGCTGAGCTTAAACCCGCTGCCGCCTAAAAAACCATACTCAAAGCCGGGCAGGCTCACATAACCGGGAGCAACGCACAAAACATCAAAACCAGCCGCGGCGCAGGCCTGTGCCGCTCCCCTGTCCTGCGTTATTATTGAGCGCTCGTCAACGGTGAGAATTGAGCACTTGGCATAACCCTGATTTATGTGAATTGCCGTAAATTCGCAGTTATTTGTTAAAAAATCAACGATCGGGCGATACGCCGTTTTTCTGCCATATACCAGAGCGCTTCCACATGCCGCGATATTCAACTGCGCGTCGTTGGGGTACTTTTCGCTCTGGTTTATATCGGCATATTCTATGAAAAAGCCGGTTTTTTCTAAATATTGTGCAAAACTCGTATTTTTTAGATACGGCGCTAAGAAAACTCTGTCCCCTCCCGCGTGGAAAACAGAGAGGTCGGCATGCCCGGAAAGGCGCGCATCAACGCAGGGATTATCCGGCACATAGATTGGCAATAAACCGAGCGTATTGAGTGGTTTATCCAAGATATCCGAATATTTTTCACCCAATGCGACAACTTTTGCTCTTTGCGGCAGGTTTGGATAAATAACATAATCACTCATTTTTCCCAAGAACCGCGCGGATGGCTTCTCTCACATTGCCAACAGGGATAACCTTCATCCCATTAAACTGCTTGACCTCATCTCTGACATGCGCCGGAATCACACAGCGCGAAAAGCCAAGG
>CAUABY010000247.1 GCA_958427375.1 uncultured Eubacteriales bacterium | reverse complement strand
CTCAATGCGAAACTCGACAGGACGTGTCGCGCCGCTGTCAAAAAAGATTTTCTGCGCTTCGAGTGCAGAGTGTATATCCATAATAACCGCCTTTCATTTCGTGGGGGATAATAAACGCTGCTGTTTGAAACAAGAATAGCATAAAACACTGCGCTTTTCAATCCGCCGCCTGCGTGCGGACTGAGCGGAAATACGCCGAAACCGCGCCGCCGGGCGGTTTTTTGCGTTGCATATGTGCTGGAAATGAGATATAATCCATGGAGAGTAAATTTACGGGAGATTAGTGTGAAGATTCACACAAATCTGATTTGATCGGCGTGCCGCTCGCCGCTAAAGCGGCAACCGCGGCACATGCCTGATAATCTCCATTCAGCCGTATTCGGAGATTTTCACATCATTTGTGCTGTTATATGGCAGAATGGAGATTAATATGGAAGAAAAAACTGTCGGCACCCTTTACATTGTGGCCACGCCCATAGGCAACTCGCAGGATATGTCGCCGCGCGGACGGAAGATTCTGTCCGAGGTGGATATAATCGCCGCCGAGGATACGCGCCGCTCCATGGTGCTTTTGAATAAACTTGAGATACGCAACAAGCTCGCCTCCAACCACAAGTTCAACGAGTACGGCAAGGCGAAGTACTTTATCAATGAGATGTTAGCGGGCAAGTCTGTGGCCGTGATTACCGACGCGGGCACGCCCTGCATCTCCGACCCCGGCAACGAGCTTATCAAAGCGGCGGTGGAGGCGGGTATCCGCGTTATCGGCGTGCCCGGCTGCTGCGCGGCTGTGACGGCGCTCTCCGTCTCCGGCTTTGACCTTTCAAGCTTCATGTTCTATGGCTTCTTCCCGCGTGAAAATGCCGAGCGCCGCAAGCTGCTGGAAAAGCTCCGCCGCGGCGACACGCGCACCTTTGCCTTTTACGAGTCGCCGAAGCGCATTATGGACATGGTGGACTTTTTCATTGACGCGGACGCTGACTGCCGCATGTGCCTGTGCAACGACATGACCAAGCTGCACGAGATGCACTTTCGCGGCACACCGGCCGAGGTCAAGGAGCAGCTTTTGGCCAAGGGCAGTTATGACAAGGGCGAGTACGCCATAATTATAGAGATTGGCGAGGACTATGTTTTCAACAAGGTCGAGCACACGGTGTCGGCGGAGGCGATGATTGTGGACGCGATGGTCGCCGGTAACGTGTCGGCAAAGGAGGCCGTCAGCGCGGTGCTGGCGGACGAGAACAACTCTTACAGCAAAAATGAGCTCAAGGCCGCCGCACTGCGGCTGAAAAAGCTCTTTGGTGAGTGAGGCGCGGCTATGGAGAATCTGCTTTCACGCCTGTGTACCGATTTGGAGAGCGCCCTGCCCACGCTCAGCAAGGCGGTGTTCAGCCAGCCGATTGACGCGACCGAGGCGGCAAAGGTGACTGTGCGCCCGGTGACGATAAAGGGTACACTGCGCTATCAGATTGAGAGCTTTCGCGGAAACAAGGCCTTTCACCGCAATGTGAGCGGAGATGAGCTTGCGCGCGTCTGCGCGTCTGAGCTTGATGGGCGCTATCGGCAGGCGCTTATTGTCACGGACGAGGCATCCACGCAGTACATTCTGCGCGCCAGGGGCGGATATAAGCGGCGCGTACAGGCGAGCCTGCCCAAGCCCGGCGCGGCCGCGGGCGCAAAATCGCACAACCGTGAGAAGAGCTACATTCTCTCCGAGGGTGAAAACATCCCGGCGCTGGTGGATTTGGGAGTTTTTTCAGCGGATTTCCACATTGTGCGCGCAAAGTACGATAAATACAAGCAGATAAACAGGTTTGTAGAGCTTATCGACAACGAGTTTGCCAAAACGCCGCGCCGCGATATAACAATTTTGGATTTTGGCTGCGGCAAGTCGTATCTCACGTTTATTCTGTACTATTATTTTACAGTTAAGCGCGGCATGAACGCGAAGATAATCGGCTACGACCTCAAGGAGGACGTGGTGGAGCACTGCAACGCCGTGGCGCGAAAGTACGGCTATGACGGGCTGCGCTTTGTTCACGCGGATGTGACGCGCGACGTGCTGTACGATGAGCCGATTGACATGATAGTCACGCTCCACGCCTGCGACACGGCCACGGACTATGCGCTCTTCTACGCGCTGAAAAAGCGCGCGAAGTACATTTTCTCCGTGCCCTGCTGTCAGCATGAGGTGAACAAGACCATCAAAAAGGGCGGGGAGCTGGACATATTCATGTCGCACGGCATAATAAAAGAGCGCATGTCCGCGCTGCTGACGGACTCCATCCGCGCAGCGGTGCTGGAGGACATGGGCTACAAGGTTGACATGATTGAGTTCATAGACTTTGAGCACTCGCCGAAGAACCTGATGATTCGCGCGGCAGCAAACGGGGCGAAAGGCGAGAGACGCATAAAATCAGCCCGTGCCATGGCTGACAAATACGGCTTCAGACAGACTCTGCTGGAGCTTGTGGAGCGGGAGAAAAAGGAAACATAAGGCGCGCTGTAATAAACCCGGTGTAGGCCGGGATATAAAGGAGACTTTGATATGGCTAAGATATACACATCGGTTGAGCAGCTTATTGGGCGCACGCCGCTTTTGGAGCTGACGCACATTGAGCGCAGTTTCGGGCTCAAGGCGAAGATTCTGGCAAAGCTTGAGTACCTGAATCCGGGCGGCTCGGCCAAGGACAGGGTTGCCAAGGCGAT
>CAUABY010000246.1 GCA_958427375.1 uncultured Eubacteriales bacterium | reverse complement strand
GCCGCATAAAGTCTACACAAATTTTTGAACAATTTCCCGCGAAAAAAATTTTTAGGGAAAAATGAAAATAAGGCTTTTAATTTACATAATATTGTGCTATTATGTAACCGTTATTATGTAGGCTAAATTACCTGAGGTACAACATGGACGAAAAAGACCTGAAAAACGACATTATTGAGGGCCGCAACGCTGTGATTGAAGCACTGCGCGCCGGGCGCTCAATAGACAAGATATATATTGCCAAAGGCGACGTCGACAAGACCTTGGGGCACATCGCTTCAAAGGCCAGGGCCGCCGGGATAGTGGTTGTGGAGGCTGACCGCCGCAAGCTCGACTTTATGAGCCAGACCCACGCGCACCAGGGCGTTATCGCACTGGCGGCTGTGAAAGAATACTGCACGGTGGACGATATCTTTGCTGTTGCGGCTGAGCGCAGCGAAGATCCATTCATTATTATATGTGACGAGATAAGCGATCCGCACAACCTCGGCGCTATAATCCGCTCCGCTGAGTGCGCGGGCGCGCACGGCGTGATAATCCCGAAGCGCAGAAGCGCGGGGCTGACCGCAATAGTAGACAAGTCCTCTGCCGGTGCAGCTGAGCACATGGCAATTGCCAGAGTGCCGAACCTCTCCGCCGCCATCAAGGACATCAAGGCGCGCGGCGTATGGGTATACGGCACAGCTGCAAACGGCCAGAACGATTTGTGGCACACGAATTTGAGCGGCGCAGTGGCACTTGTCATCGGCTCTGAGGGCGACGGTATGGGCAGGCTCGTATCTGACAATTGCGACTTTATCATCAGCCTGCCGATGCGCGGGCGCGTAAGCTCTCTCAACGCATCGACCGCCGCCGCGATTACGATGTATGAGGTTTTGAGACAGCGCACTATGAGCTGACTTTATTTTGAGTTTTACCTTTTGATTAATCTTTCCCACGGGTGGTGACCTAATAATGGAACGCGAATATGTTGCCGTTGAACAAGCGCAGAGCGCTCCACTGCGGACGATGCCTTTGTTCCGCAAAGCCAGACGGCCAAGGAGACCTGTTTTCAGAGTCCCCCTTGACTACAGAGAAGAAGCTTTCGAGCCAATTGAGATGGACAGCTATATGAACCGTAAAGAAAACGCAAAAAATGAATACGGTAATTACAGCGATTTTGAGGGCAGCTTTTCTGTTGACGATATACTTGCCGAGTACCATTCCGGCACTCTTTTCTCTGATTTTGACTACTCCGACAGCAGTTCATTTGATTTTGACGATGCCGATTTTGAAGATTTCGGCCGCTCCTACAGCGAACCTGTACGCCGGACTGAGCCCAAGGCCGAGCCTGTAAGCTTTGACCGCTTCGCAGATGTGAAAGTGCCAAGCTACAGCGACAGCGGCATGGATTTGGATATGGACGATGAAGAGCTTGAGGATAGTTACGACTACTACTCCGATGTGAAGGCGGATTACACGCCCCGCACGCGGGCTTCATATGAGGACGAAATGGATTTTGAACAAGACAGAGCAAAGGCGAAAAAGCCTAAGTTCTCTTTTGGAAAAAAGAATAAGGAAAAGAAAAAATCCAAGTCCGGCTATCAGCCCAAATACATAGCTGAGGAAGAGTACGAGGACGAGGAAGAAATCTTTGCTGAGGACTTCCGTGATGTAACCGCCGGACGTGATGCCTATGCCGCTGCTGACGATTACGAGGACGACAGCTACGTTGACGGCTTTGAGGACGATTTGGATATTGAGGACGCCGCAAAGGATGACGAGGGCTACTTCCCGCCCAGCTTCTCTGAGTATCTCGCCTCCATCTTCGCCTCAGTCTTTTACCGGCTGAGAGGCACGGCGCGCTCTGACAGCGCCGCAACCATGCGGGACGATGATGAGGATCTTGGCCCTGAGGTCTCACCCATGACCGCTTCCAAGTATTACGGCTCTCACGTCTATTCCTCCCGCCGCAGGCTTCAGATTGCCGCTGTACTGCTCGTTCTGATGAGCTACATTTCCCTCGGCGGCCCGGTGCCGGGCATGCTCGGCTATCTGCCGGTAACGGCGGCGGCCTGCCTTGCGATTCAGCTCACCATTATGCTGCTCGCGCTCGATATTGTGACGAACGGCATTCTCAAGTTTGCGCATCTGCGCATCGGTGCTGACAGCCTTGCTGTTATTGCCTGCGTTATCACCTCCGTCGATGCCGCTATGGTCGCGCTCGGCAACGGCACTCATCTGCCGCTGTGCGCGCTGTCCAGTCTCTCCCTTGTCGGCATCATGTTCTCTTCCCTTTTGAGCGCGCGCGCACTGCGTAAGTCCATGCGCGTTCCGGCGATTGCCCAGCGCACTTACAGCATTGTCGGCGAGAACAACATCAAGGGCAAGGACATAACTTTGCTCAAGACCTCCCGTCCTGCGACTGGTTTTGTCCGCCGCAGTGAAGAAGCCGCGCCTGACGAGACAATGTTTATTAAGATTTCCCCGTTCATTCTGCTCGCGGCCATGGTTCTCTCCCTTGTCATCTGCGCCGTGACGCACGACTATTTTGACTTTGTCTACATTTTCTCCGCCGTCATGGCTCCCGCGGTGCCCTTTGCCGCGCTTATCTGCTTCGCGCTCCCCTTCTTTATGGGCTCGATGAAAATCTTCTCCAGCGGTGCCGCTATCGCGGGCTGGTCGGGTCTGTGCGATGTCGGCCAAAGCAGCAACCTTATTGTGACTGACCGCGA
>CAUABY010000245.1 GCA_958427375.1 uncultured Eubacteriales bacterium | reverse complement strand
CGCGACTATGTCTATCTCCCCGCCGCGGCAGGTAAAATAACGTTCTCTAATGGCATATCCCTTGAGCCGGAGATAGGCCGCAGCCTTTTCCTCTCCAAAGCGGCCAAGCGTGCGCGCGTCCATCAGTGCATTTTCCGCAGAAAGCTTCTGCGGTGTATGGGCGAGGGGCCGAATTCGCGCAATGCCTCATAGTGCAGCTTCGTGCCATAGCCCTTGTGTTTTTCAAAATGATACTGCGGGTACTCGCGCGCCATATCGAGCATGTACCTGTCACGCGTCACTTTAGCAAGTATTGACGCAGCGGCGATATCGGCACAGCTTGCGTCACCCTTGATTACACAGCGGCTCTGAATTTCAAGGCCGCTGTTTCGATTGCCGTCTATAAGCGCAAGCTCAGGCTTTATTTCAAGCTTTGCGATTGCGCGGTTCATGGCGAGGAAGGTGGCGTTTAAGATGTTCATGCGCTCAATCTCTTCCACGCTTGCAAAGGCGATGCCATAGGCCTTTGCCTCGGCACATATGACGTCATAGAGCGCCTCGCGTTTTTTCTCGCTGAGCTTCTTTGAGTCGTTCAAGCCCGGAATTTCAAGGCCGCGCGGGAGAACGACGGCCGCCGCACACACGGGCCCGGCAAGAGGGCCGCGCCCAGCCTCATCCACACCGCAGATGAGGCTCGCGCCGCTGTCATATATCTCGTTTTCAAGCGTCCACAGATCAATCATCGGGCAGCTCCAGGCTGAGACGGCCAAGCTTGCCGTCGTGATACTCGTTCAAAAGCGTATTTGCCATGCGCTCAATGTCATATTCACCGCGCGAGACCAAAAAGCCGCGCTTTTTAGCGGCCTGCTCAAGCAGCTCAAAGCCGTTCACATCAGGGTCAGGGACAAATTTATAACGCTCTTCAATAGCCTTTGGGTACATACTGCGCAGACGGAGCATGAAGTTTGCCGCCAGTGTCTCTTTATCAATAACATCCGCCTTTATAGCGTTTGTCACCGCGAGCAGTTCACCGACCTCCTGACTGTCAAACTTAGGCCAGAGTATACCCGGCGTGTCCAAAAGGTCAAGTGATCTGTCAATATTTATCCACTGTCTGCCGCGCGTTACACCCGGCTTGTCACCCGCAATGGCCGCCTTTCGCCCGGCGACCTTATTAATAAAGGTCGACTTGCCGACATTAGGTATGCCGAGGATTATAACTCTCAACGGTCTGCCGACTTGACCCTTGGCCTCATATTCGTGCAGTTTGTCAGCCAAAAGCGCTCGAACAGCGGGGGCAAAGCCGTTCACTCCCCTGCCGGTTTTCGCGTCAGTCTCCAAAACGGCCAGGCTCTCGCGCTCGAACTTTTCTTTCCAGCGCTTTGTTATTGCCGCGTCCGCAAGATCAATACGATTGAGAATAACAAGACGCGGTTTTCCTGCCGCGAGCCTGTCAATATCCGGGTTTCGGCTCGCCCGCGGTATACGCGCGTCCAAAACCTCACACACAGCGTCGACAAGCTTGATGTTCTCCTCAATCATTCGCTGTGCCTTGGTCATGTGACCGGGAAACCACTGGATATTCAGTTTTTCAAAGCCTTTATCATCCATTATCTCACCAATCCAAAGGAATCCAGCGGGAAAATAACAAAATAAACCTTTCCAATAATTAGCCGCGTGTCGACCATGCCGATTTCAGTCTTGCGGCTGTCGGTTGACATGTTGCGGTTATCTCCCATAACAAACACACAGCCCTCCGGCACCGTCTGTGGACCGATAAAATCAAGCTTTGTCGTGGTAAGCTCGTTTATGTAGTCCTCCTCAATAGCCTCACCGTCGACATAGACTATGCCTCTGTCAAAGTCAATATTGATCTCCTGTCCCTCGGTCGCAATTACACGCTTTACAAGTGCCTTACTCGGATCATACTGGTCTTTTTTGAAAACGACCACATCCCCGGCCTTGGGCTTATAGAAAATATCGGAAACGAGCATCTTGTCCTGATTATTAAGCGTCGGGTACATGGATGTGCCCTTGACATCAATCACACGCACAACGAAAATGAAGAGCACAACGCAGACTATCAGCGCGCTCATAAGGCACTGAATCCAGTCGTATACATTGCTGCGGTTATTAATTTCAATCTGCTCGATTTCTTCCGGAGTAAGGTTTCTTTTTACTCTGCTCATGTATATCTCCAATCTCAGCAGTATATGATATCATATTATTATACCACAAAAGGTTGTAAAATCAACCTTTTTTAATTCTTGAAAGCCTGCGGCAGCTGTGATAGAATACGAAGGAAACGGAGGTAAGGATTATGCCAAAGCTAAGTGTTATGATACCCGTATACAATGTAGAGGCCTATTTGCGTAAATGCCTCGACTCCGTCATCTACCCTGAGCTCGGCGATTATGAGATAGTCCTCGTAAACGACGGCTCAACCGATTCATCATACGACATCTGCCGCGAGTATGCCTCGCGCTATCCGGAGCTTATCCGCCTGATTTCTACCGAAAACGGCGGTTTGGGCAAGGCACGTGATGTAGGTATTGACGCCGCGCAGGGTGAGTACATCATCTTTGTCGACAGTGATGATTATCTGAGCGCAAACGCTCTGCCGGAGATGATGGACGCGCTTAAGCAGGATTTTGAGATGTGCATTTTTGATATCCGCTCTGTGAATGAGGACGGGAAGCTTCTCAAATACATCCCCGGCTGTCAGCGTGACGACGAGTTCACGCTTGAAAGCTATCCTGAGCT
>CAUABY010000244.1 GCA_958427375.1 uncultured Eubacteriales bacterium | reverse complement strand
GCAGTCTCAAGAACCTGCATATGATTCTTGGGTGTCGTGGCATAGTCAGTAAGGATTTGGGTGATCTCCTTTGTGGGAACCTTAAAATCCTTTGCCACCTCATGCACTCTGTATTTTATCATGCTCATACGTTAGTCCTCCTTTTTCCAATCCTCTTGTTCCTCTCATGGGCGGCGGCCTCCTTTTTGCGGCGCTCGGCCTTGGAAAACCTCCGCTCTACCTCTGCGGCACAGTCATCATACTGGCCGGGGTACTCCTGTGAGAGGGCCTTAATAAACGCGTTTGCAAATCCAATATCGGTAACTGCCGCCATCGAACAGCCGCTGATTCCGACATGAGCCGAAACCTCAGCCTTGGTGAATGGCAGACGCACGGTGATGACTCTGCGCCCTCTGACAAAGCCCTCGGCACGGCTTTGGGCATTGTCCGAAGCGTCCGCGGCAAGCAGCAGCAGCTTTGCCTTTCCGGCGCGGCAGGTGCCGCCTGCATTCGTCTCGCCAATCTCGATCGCATTTGCTCTGCGCATGAGGCCAAGCATATTCAACAGTCTCTCGCTCACACTCCGGCCTCCATTTCTTCATTCAGTTTCTCGTAAATTTCCGGCGGTATCTGCGCGGAAAACGCTCTTTCAAGCGCGCGCGCCTTAACCGCCTTCTTCAGACAGTTTGGGTCAGGGCAGATATACGCTCCCCTGCCTGATGCTTTGCCTTTAAAATCAAGGCTGATGTTCCCCTCAGGCGAACGAACCACGCGGATAAGCTCGCGTTTCGGTTTCATCTCGCGGCAGCCCAGACACTGCCGCATAGGTATTTTTTTCTGCATTGCTGCCGCCTCCAATCTAAATTAAGTATAAATCAGGCTTCAGACTCTGGCTTAATGTCTATCTTATAGCCAGTAAGCTTTGCCGCAAGGCGCGCGTTCTGCCCCTCTTTGCCGATGGCAAGGGAGAGCTGAGAATCAGGCACGATAACACGGCAGCTCTTACCGTCCTCAAGCATGGTGACACTGACAACCTCAGAGGGAGAGAGCGCCGCGGCGATGTACTCTTCCGGCTGCTCGCTGTACTTGACAATGTCTATCTTCTCGCCGTTGAGCTCGTCAACAATGCTGGCGACACGGCCGCCCTTTGGGCCGACGCAGGCGCCGATGGGGTCAACATCCGGGTCAGCAGACCAGACTGCCATCTTGGTACGGCTGCCCGCCTCACGCGCAATGGACTTGATTTCAACCGTGCCGTCATATATCTCAGGCACTTCAAGCTCGAACAGGCGCTTTACAAGGCCGGGGTGAGTGCGGCTGATGAGCACCTGCGGGCCGCGGGTGGAGTTTCTAACCTCGACGACATAGACCTTTATGCGCTCGCCCTCGGTGAGAGCCTCGGTCTTGATACGCTCATTGGGAGAGAGCATTGCCTCGGTATATTCACTGTTGGAGGCGATGCGGATGGAGACACTGCCGTTTCTCGGCTAAATATGAGAGACGATGCCGTTTAGTATCTCATGCTCCTTGGAGGTAAACTCCTCATATATGATGCCGCGCTCAGCCTCACGTATGCCCTGAATAATGACCTGCTTTGCAGCCTGAGCGGCAATGCGGCCGAACTTCTTTGTCTCCACGGGGATGGGAAGAATATCGCCGAGCTTTGCACGGCGGCTAACTTTCTTCGCGGCCTCTATATTTATCTCGTGGGAGGGATCCTGAACCTCTTCAACAACGAGCTTGTTGACATTCATCTCAATGCGCTTTTTGTCCTCTTCGACGATAACATCCACATTGTCCTCGCACTCAGGATTATCGCGGCGGAAAGCAGCCAGCATAGCCTGCTTTATTTTATCGTACATGTAGCTTCTGGGGATACACTTTTCCTTTTCAATATCCTCAACTGCTTCAAAAAATTCTGCGTTCATCTTACTACTCCATTTAATAAATATTTCTTTTATATTGAGACATGAAGCCTGACAAGCGCTGTCTGCGCCTTAGTAAAGCTCATATCCTTATTGCCCACCGTGATGGTGACAGTTCCGACCTCGTCACAGCCCTTTAGCGTGCCGACAAAGCTCTTGTGGCCCTCATACGGCTGATATAACTTTACCTCAACCTCACTGCCGAGAAACTGCTGAAAATCACCGGGGCGCTTAAGCTCTCTCTCCGCACCGGCTGAACCGACCTCAAACACATAGCTGTCTGGTATGGGGTCTTTCTCGTCAAGGATAGGATCAAGCGCGCGGCTTATCAGCTCACAGTCGTCTATAGATACGCCGCCCTCCTTGTCAATATAAACACGCAGATACCAAGAGCCCGCCTCGCGGACATACTCAACATCCCACAGCGTACACCCGACAGCTTCCACAATCGGCTTTGCAAGCTCAGTAACAGCGTCTGTAATCCTGCTCATTCAATACGACCTTTCATCCGGTATTCTGCCCCGCGAAACAGCGGTAAGTAATTTTATGCAAGGCAAAAGTCTCACAAAAAAGAGTGGGTCACGACCCACTCTGAAAAACAACTAATCCTTACTCTGTGATAATAACACTATACGGCATATATTGCAAGCATTTTTTTGTAAATCGGCATATTAATGCCGCATATTGTGTCTGCGGCATTAATGCGTCATGTTTAATACTCGAAATCAGGCTTATAGTGCGCGACAAATTCTTCAAGGCAGATGCCCTGCTCCATTATGAACTTCGCCGCCTCTTTGCCGACATAGCGGTAGTGCCACGGTTCATCCCAGCCGGTGAGCAGGAGCTTGCGCGTCGGATAGC
>CAUABY010000243.1 GCA_958427375.1 uncultured Eubacteriales bacterium | reverse complement strand
GTATGCGATTTTGATACTGTGAAAGTTGAAAATGGACTTGTATATAAAAACGGAAATTTTCTTGGCGTTGATGTAGATATTTTCCCGGTTGACGGACTTTATTCTGATGATGATAAATATAAACAGGCATTTGATGAGAAAATGAGGTTATATAAAAGGTATTCTATCATCATAACGGGTTTGCATCTCGGCGATTTAAAGAAAAACATCATCGGGTTATTGAAACTAATAAAAAGAAGCTTGGTTTTTTGCCAAGGCAGACTTTTCCCGCTCTTATTCAAATCTTGGAGGAAAAGCTATATTTTGGATAGATTGCATGAGTTGGAAACTGCTTTGCCATTTGATAATTCAGAGTTCGTTGGTACTAATACATGCTTGTTTGATCACTTAGGCGATAGGTATCCGAAATTCTGCTTTGACAGTTACATAACGGCAGATTTTGAAGATTATAAATTCAAAATACCAGTGGGATATGATACAATATTGACATCACAGTACGGAGATTATATGACTCCGCCACCAGTAGAACAGCAGGTAACCCACCACGGCAACAAGGTGTATGAAATTATCTCAGAATAGAAATGAGAAATATATTATGCAGCAGGAAAAAAACACACATTTTGAGATAGAGCGGCGCTTTCTGATCCGGCTTCCGCAGGCTGATTACCTCGCGGCGAACGCGAAGATGACAGAGATTGTGCAGACCTATCTTTTATCAGAAAAAGGTGAGACAAACCGCGTGCGTAAACGCGGCGCGGGAGGAGTTTACGAATACACCCATACCATCAAGCGCCGTATAAGCGGAATTCGCCGAATTGAACAGGAGCAGCTTATAGGCGAATCAGAATACAAAGAGCTTCTGAAATCTTCTGACCCACAGCGTTGCACTATTGAAAAAAAGCGCTGGTGCCTTGATTATATGGAGCAGACCTTTGAGATAGATATTTTCCCGTTTTGGTCTGACCGGGCTATTATGGAGCTTGAGCTGCGCGATGAGCAGCAGGAAATCATATTTCCGCCGCAAATTGAGATAATAAAAGAAATTACGGACGACGGGCGCTACACTAACGCGGCGCTGGCTAAAGCCGTTCCATATGATGATATTTAAAATGGAACTTTTTTAACCCGCCGTGCGTCAAAATACTATGCAAGCCAAATGCTTGCCGCGCTAATAAAGAAAGAGGTAAATAAAGTGAAAAAGATATTGGCTTTAATACTTTGCCTGACGATGGTGCTCTCGCTTGGTGCCTGCTCAGCGATAAGCAATTTGAAAGACGTTGACATCCCGCCGCTTCCGGATGCAGACGCGGAAGACAGCGCTGAGGCGACTGAACCTGTGGCTGAGACGGAAGCCCCAGCGGTGGAAGAGGAAGAGTCCAAACTCCCAAACCATATCATAATTAACGTTGTGCCGCATGACGAGGTACACTACGACCCGCAGAACGGCGAGAGGGTCATTCTGACTTTCTCCTATGAGACACTTGAGGTGTATATTGAAGGGCGCGACGAGGCCTCGCAGAAGGTGAACGAATATATCGCCACGCTTGATGAGACCTATTACACCGGCAACGACTATGGCCTTGGTCAAGCTACCGGCTTGAACGGCTGGCTTGAAATGGCGACTGACAACTACACTTACGCTGTCGATAGCAACAGCTTGGACACCATGGCGCTTGAGTTTTCCTCCACGCGCAGCAGCAGCATCCTGAGAGCGGACAGCAGTGTTATCAGCTTTGTGAATAATAGTTACGAGTTTGCGGGCGGCGCGCATGGAAACTATGTCGACCGGGCATACAATTTTGACGCAGAGAGCGGAGATATTATCACGCTCCAAATGCTCTCCGGCGACTATAACGCGCTCAATGACTACCTGCTTGACTATATGTATAATCTCTATACTGAGGACAAGGATTCGTACTACTCCGAGCGCACAAATGAGACGTTCATGGGGGATGACCCTAAGGCTATGCTCGGCACACTCCTGCGCGAGGGCTCGTGGTACTTTGATAACGAGGGAATGACCGTGTTCTCCGATATCTATGAATTGGGACCCTATGCCGCGGGCATAGTTGAGTTCAAGATTCCCTACGCCGACCTCAGCGGGCATATCGACGACAAGTGGATGCTGCCTGAGCTGTCCGGCAGCGGCTCACTGCTGCTCGTGGCGCAGGGGGAGATTGAGGACGGCTCTGTCGAAGTGATTGACAAGGTCGTTGTAGACGAGAACGGTACGGAGCTCTGCATTGAGGCTGAGGGCACGGTATACGATGTGCGCCTTTCCAAGGTCGATTACACCGACAGATTCTACGAGACAGCGCTTCTATGGTCGTGCAGCTATATGAATGACTGTGTTCTTCAGCTGAGCGCGGCTATCCCGGAGGGGATGCCTAATCTTATGGTGAGCTACCGCGATGCAGACGGCACCCAGCATAAGTTGCTTCTCACGCAGAGCGGCGAGGACGGCAGTTATATTCTATCCGACGAGAATATTGAAGCTGTCGGCTGATTTGCGGAAAACATGAAAAATCACAAGAAATTTCGCAAAAAACCTTGACAATACAGCGTGGACATGTTATCCTATCAAGGCCGCATTGAAAGGGTATTAAGCGAGGTATGCCCTCCGCCCTAAGAGCGAGACCTGTAAAGAGGGAGGATATCTACATGAAACATGCTATCATCGTGACTGGCGGTAAGCAGTACCGCGTCGCTGAGGGTGACGTTATTTTCGTTGAGAAGATGGACGTTGCAGCAGGCGAGGCTGTTAAGTTTGAC
>CAUABY010000242.1 GCA_958427375.1 uncultured Eubacteriales bacterium | reverse complement strand
TACAATTTGGGGGAAAAATGTTGCAAAGCCGGGAACTTATCTGCCAGTAAAATCCACGGATTTAAAAGCACAAGATGTTACAAAGTATGGCGGGAAAAGAGATATTGCAAACTCTGGTTATACGCTTGCCGAGTATAAAGTGAACGGCAAAACCACAAGAAGCTTAGAAGCTCTTCCTGTCTACCTTGGCCGCGCCGAACAGCTGACGGAGAAAACCGTTGTTGATTACTTATCATCTTCACTTCAAGAGTCGTCTAAGAAGAAAATTGAGGATATCCAAGTGCGCAAGCTTTTCATTCCGCAGGGCTCTAAAGTTAAAATCGACGGCGTCTGTTATTATTTGGCTGGTAAAACTGGTGATAGAATTTGTCTCAATAATGCTGTTCCTCTTTACCTCTCTTCAACGTCAGAAGAATACTTACGCAAGTTATTGAAAGCTGTTGAGAACAATAACTACAACGAACGTGATAAGAACGGGCAAATTATATTAACAGCTCCAAAAAACGTTCAATTATTATCTTCCATTTTTGAAAAGCTGCGCAGCAAGCCCTTTTCAAATAACAAATGGAATATATACTTTTCTATTGTAAATGGAAAAGAAACGAAAGTAGAACAGCTATTTTCCAAACTTTCAATAGATAAGCAAGCTGAAGTTATTAGCCAGATAGTCATATGGATTAATTCTTCTCACCAAAACGTAAATTTAAGTTTGATTGGGGGCAGTGCCCATTCAGGTTCTCAGGCTCTAAGCAAAACGGTTTCACGCTTAAATGAATGCATGCTTATCAATCAATCCATAACTGGCATATATGAGCATAGTGTTGACCTTCTGACGATATGAGTTGGCGCACAGTTGTTATTTCACGCAGTGCAAAGCTTGATTACCAGATGGGATATATGGTTATACGTCAGGAACAAACAACCAGAATATTCATAAACGAGATACGCACTGTCATTCTTGAGACAACCGCAGTATCGCTTACCGGCACACTGCTGTGTGAGCTTGTAAAAAATAAAGTTAAAGTGATTTTCTGCGATGAAAAGCGAAATCCATGTTCTGAGCTGCTCCCCTACTATGGCTCACATGACACCAGCGCCAAAATAAGAACGCAGATTGCGTGGTCGGATGAAATAAAAACTTCTGTCTGGACAGAAATTGTCACCGAGAAAATCCGCAAGCAGATGGAGCTGCTTCTTCGCATTGAAAAGTGCGAAGAAGCGGCGCTTCTGCAAAGCTATACCGAGGAAATAGAATTCGGCGACGCTACAAACCGCGAGGGTCACGCGGCAAAGGTATATTTCAACGCGCTTTTCGGCAAGGATTTCACCCGTGCCTCAGATACAAACATTAATGCGGCGTTGAATTACGGCTACAGCATTATACTGTCCGCTTTCACAAGGGAAGTCGCCGCAAACGGATATATAACTCAAATCGGGCTTTTCCACGACAATATGTTCAATCAATTCAACCTCGCCTCAGATTTAATGGAGCCTTTCCGCCCGGTTGTTGACTGGACTGTCTACAATATGCAGTTAGACACTTTTGAAAAGGCAGAGAAAATGCTGCTTGTTGACGTGCTGAACCAAAATTTAATAATCAACGATAGGACGGAATTTGTAGGAAACGCTATAAAAATCTACTGTAAAAGTGTTTTTGATGCACTCGGCGACAAGGACATCTCCCTGCTGAGGTTTTATAGAAATGAGCTATAGATATATGAGAATACTTGTTCTTTTCGATTTGCCGGTCAACACCTCTTCAGAGCGGCGCGAATACACGCGCTTTCGCAAGCACCTTATAAAAAGCGGCTTTCTCATGCTGCAAGAATCAGTATACTGCAAAATCGCGCTGAACAGCACGATGGGAGACGCTGTAGTTGATAATATCAGGAAAAACAAGCCGAATACCGGTTTAGTGCAGGTATTAAAAGTTACTGAAAAACAGTTTTCCAAAATGGAGTACATAGTGGGTCAGGCCAACAGTGAAGTATTGGACACAGATGAAAGATTGGTGATACTATGAAATTGATTGAGCGGGAGCTTGGGCTTGAAATAGAATTAAAAGAAAACCGGGTCTCCGTTCTGGTTATCGAAGATATCCGTCAGCGGTTATCACTCGTCAATCAATTGTTTGTGCAGACTTCCAGCCAAGACAGCGCTTGGATTTTGGTTGAGGATGAAAAATCTTTTGATATTTCAAAAAAATGTGAAATAATTCTTGAGCCATTTTCAATTGACTTAAACAACAGGAAAATTATCTCAAAGCTTTTCCAAGAAATAAATGCAATAGCCGATGAGGAATATTATGAAGATGGCTTAACGCTTCATTCTCAAATCAGCGCTTATCTTGAACGGCTTTTGGAAAAGCTGCCATATCCTATAGAATATTCAAGCACATGGGACTTAAACACTGTCCTCAAAATGTATGGGGTACAGCTTTCGGAGGACTGCGAAGATCAATTTGACAAGCTGTGCAGCTATATAAAGCTTTTAAGCCAAATCTGCGGCACGGAAATTTTTATTCTGGTAAATATGAAGCCATTTTTTACGGAAAAGCAAATTTCAGAGTTGTATAAAATGGCCTCATATGGTAAAATACAGTTAATCCTTATAGAGTTCGGTGTAGGTTCTCATCGGTATTCCGAAGAAGATACCTATATTTTGGACTCTGACGGCTGCATCATTACGTATTGAGACTTACACATATACCAATATGTTCGGTTCGGCGATAACCAAAAAGAAATTTGAGGTTTGAGAACCTTGTAAGTCAGTAAAGATGTAAAACTGCGGCGCTCTGCGCCGTACCTATCTACTTGTTTGAGAACCTTGTAAGTCAGTAAAGATGTAAAACTATCAAAAAGCCATC
>CAUABY010000241.1 GCA_958427375.1 uncultured Eubacteriales bacterium | reverse complement strand
CTCGTTTCATAGCCTATGTGTGAGTAGCTGCATGAGTCGATGACGCTGTATCTGCCGTCAGCACCGACCCCGCCGTCGCCGCCGCCTGCGCCGCTGACGGGGAAGCCGCCGGTTATGGCGGGCGTTCTCGTGCCGGTGTTGAGTACCTTGTCATAGTTGCCGGTGGCATAGTGATAGATTTGGTTGCTGCCATACGAGGTGTACTGAATGCTCGAAGTGAACCAGAAATAGAGCATGGCGGGCTTTGCGGGAAGCGCCGCGAAGCTAAAGCCCACATACACGCCCACAACGCTTGCCTCAAAGCTCACAGGCCCGGCGAAGTCCTCATAGCCCAAGGGTGCCGTGGCTATATCCGCGTTTCCGCCGCCGGTGGGGTCTGAGGTGTAGAGATAGCAGTAGGCCGTGGTGGGGTTTCCGTATGAGGTGGGGGTAACATAGTTTGTCCAGATTGCAAAGGGCTGCAAGCCCACGTCCGCCGCGGCATAGCTCACCGGCACACGGTAGACCACCGACAGGCCGTCATCTGACACGTAATCCACCCCGTTGGCGCTGCTCCCAATATACCTCCACGCGCCCCACTTGTACTCACCCGCCGACGAGTCATAATACCGGGCGCATTTTTCTATTCTTCCGAAATATCCCATGGCTCACCTCACGCGTCCTGAATGTGAAAGTAGAGCTGACCCTCGGCCGGCGATGTTATGGCGCTCTCAGGCGGGGCTGTGCCGTATGACTTCGCCGAGAGGATGATGCTGCCGGGGTAGAAGCTCCACGTGGCGGGCATCTGCACAGCGTTTGCAGCGGTGGGAGCCATGCCGAAGCCTATGGCCGTGCCATTGGAATTGAGCTTGAGCGCCCATGCGCTGGAGTAAAGCCCCTCGATATACTGCACCCTTGAGCCGAGCAGATCTTCCACCGTGAAGCGCACCGTATAGCTGTCATACACGAGTGTACCGCCGAGAACGGTTTTCTGTACCCACTTATCCGACCACACGCCGCTTTCAAAGCCGGTAAGCTCGGTATTGTTTTTCCATCTCTGGTCTGCGTATCTGAATTCCGACCAGACCTTTGCCTCGTTCTTCCCGCCTAACGGCGTATAGTTGAGCGTGGCCTTGATTTTGTAGCTCATACCTCTGGCCGACGTTATGCCTTTTGATGAGCAGCGCAGCACCTCTATTCCGGTAAGCGATGGCGGGACATATGGCAGCATGCTGATATCAAGCTCGGTGCTTCCCTCGCGTCCGCGCGTATCAATTACGGTGCAGACTATGGTGCAGTCGCCGTTCAAGACCCCGGTATCGACCGGGCTTGCCTGCGCGCTTATCGTGCGTCCCTTATAGCGCAGCTTGTACTCTGCAATCTGCGCCCCGGCGCAGGCGGCAAGGTCTATCTTCTCCGCGTCAAAGCTCACCCGCGCCCGGCTGATTCCCGCTATGAACTCCGTGAATTTCTCATCCACGGCGACATTGAGCACCTGTGCCTCGGCCGCGCCCTCGGCAAGCACTGGGTGCATGCCCGCGTCCGCCGCGAGTATAAACTGCGCCGTGTCCGGCTCCCCGGTGGGGCTTGTACACTGCTCGTCGTTATAGCTTTGCACGGAGACCGTGACGCTCAGCTCCAGCGAGGAGGTATCCTTCTCCATCCACGCGCGCGGGCAGATATAGGACAGGGACGCGGCAAAAGGCGCGGAGACGGCGAGCTCCTCACCGGAGTGCAGGAACCGTGCCTTGTGCCAGCAGCTGCCCGCGCGCGCCATGATAACCGACACCGCGCCCAGCGTATTGACCTGCGGGGAGACGGAGCTTATCGTGCTTCGCGGCTGGTTGTAACTGCCGGAGGCCGTGATAAGTGGCGCGGTACAGTTCCAGCCGGTGTAGTACTCCGCGCCGCTGCCCACAACATAGACAAACAGGTAATAGCGCGTGTTCGGCGCGAGGTTCAGCCCCGCGGCGCTGAGCGTGCAGCAGTAGCCGTTCGCGCCGCTGTAGCTCATGTAGCCGGGAGCACTGTCGGGCGCGGCGGCGCGGATATTGGCATATGCCGCCGCGCTCGTGCTGATTTTAAAGCCAAAGGCCTGAGTGCCGGCGTTCGTGCCGTAATATATGTTGGACAGCGTTATGCTCACCGCCGACGCGCCCGCGATGCCCGTTACAAAGTCATAGCGCACAACATAGTTGTTGCTGCCGGTATAGCCGCCCCAGCCCGCGGAGGAGCCGATGCTCGCCCCGTTTTGAAAAAAGTTAACACTCATAGCTTAAGTCCCCGTATACATGATTCCAAGTCCGTCTTTCTCGATTATGCGCCATTTCCCGCCGACATCCAGCGTGTTTTCCACGGCGATGTTGGCAACGTGCAGCATGCCGTCAACGCTGTCGTACCAGCCGCGCTTGTAGCCGTTTATCCAAAACTGCCAGCCCGTCGCGGTGTAGAGGCCGAAGGTCTGCCCGGAGGCAAGGCGGTAATAGTTTCGCCCATCGTCGCCGCGGCTCACCTCGCCCGTAAACTGCAGATTCTGGGATATGGCGATGCCGGTTACGCTCTCGCCCGTATCCGGATCCGTCACCAGGCCGCGGCGGATTTCACCGTCAATTTCCGTGATGTACGATTGCAGCAGCGCAAGCTCGGACTGCGCCAAATCTATGCGCTGGGAATAGTTGTAGCTCTCGATTGCGCCGCGCGCGGAGTTTTCAATCTGGCTTTCTATATTCTCCGTGAACGCGCCAAATTCCGAGCGGCCAAGGTAGCTCTCGCCGAGGGTGGACATCTGCGCGTCGGTATAGCGCCGCGCCTCTTCGCCCTCGGCCTCAATATCCCCGGTGAGGCCGTCGGCGGTCTTTAAGATGAGCTGGCGCAGTTCGCGCGCGTTTTTGC
>CAUABY010000240.1 GCA_958427375.1 uncultured Eubacteriales bacterium | reverse complement strand
CGATAAAGAGGGGCGCGGCTTTACTTTCTATCACTATATGATAGACCTCACCAAAGGCCCCTGCATCTACAAGCGCATCTCCGGCTGCGGCTCCGGCACGGAGTATATGGCTGTCACTCCCTGGGGCGACCTCTACCCCTGCCACCAGTTTGTCGGCGAGGAGGGATATAAGCTCGGCGATATCTGGAACGGCGTGACCAATGAGGCTCTGCGCGATGAGTTCAGAAGCTGCAACGCCTATGCGCGGCCTGAGTGCGACGACTGCTGGGCAAAGCTCTACTGCTCCGGCGGCTGTGCGGCCAACGCTTTTCACGCCACCGGCAGCATACGCGGCGTTTACGAGCCGGGCTGTGAGCTATTTAAAAAGCGCATTGAGTGCGCAATTATGATAAAAGCCGCCGAGGATAAGTCCTGATGGATACACCGGTTTATGATTTCGTGCAGACGTACCGTGCTTCAGGCACGGTGCGTCTGCATATGCCCGGACATAAGGGCAAAAGCTTTCTCGGCTGTGAGGATGCTGATATAACCGAGATAGACGGCGCAGACGCCTTATATGAGGCACAGGGCATAATAGCCCAAAGCGAGCAGAATGCCGCGCGGCTTTTCGGATCCGCGTACACTCTGTACAGTACCGAGGGCTCAAGCCAGTGCATCCGCGCCATGGTGTATTTGGCAGTTATGAACAGCCGCGGGGCCGCGCGCCCTTACATCCTCGCCGCGCGCAATGTCCACAAGGCGTTTTTGTACGCACTTGCGCTGTGCGATGCGGATGTGCGCTGGCTCTGGCCGGAAGAAGGGCAGGGAAGCCTTTGCTCCTGCCCGATAACGGCGGCGCAGGTGGATGCGGCGCTCAGCGCGGCGGATTATCTGCCGGCGGCGGTGTACATCACCTCACCGGATTATCTCGGCTTTGAAAATCCGATAGCGGAGATTGCCGCCGTGTGCCACAGGCATAATGTGCCGCTCGTGGTGGACAATGCGCACGGGGCGTATCTGCGCTTTCTGCCGCAGAGCCGCCATCCGCTGGATTTGGGCGCGGATATGTGCTGCGATTCGGCGCACAAGACCCTGCCTGTGCTCACGGGCGGGGCGTATCTGCATATCGCCCGCCGCGCGTCGGAATATATGCGCGCGCAGGCAAAGCAGGCCATGGCGCTCTTCGGCTCCACAAGCCCCTCGTATCTCACCCTCGCCTCACTCGATTTGTGCAACGAGTATCTCGCGCAGGATTACCCCGCGCGTCTTGCGCGCACGGTGGACGCGGTGGAAGCGGTGAAACGCCGCCTTGCCGAAAACGGCTGGACTCTTCTGCCCGGCGAGCCGCTTAAAATAAGCGTTTGCGCCGCAAGCGAAGCGACGGGCACGGCACTTGCCGCGCGGCTTCGCGGCGCGGGTATAGAGTGCGAGTACGCGGACGCGGATTTCCTCGTGCTCATGCCCTCGGCGGAGACGGCGGAGAGCGAGCTTGCCGCGCTCGTATCGGCGCTCGGCGTGAATACCGCGCCGCCCGCCGCGCCCGCGCCCATGCCAAAGCCGGGCGCGAAGCGGGCAATGACCGTGCGCGAGGCGATTTTTGCCCCGCAGGAGATTGTGCCCGCGGAGAACAGCGTGGGCCGCGTCTGCGCCGCGCCGACAGTTGGCTGCCCTCCCGCCATCCCCATCGCCATCACCGGCGAACTGATAGATGAATCTGCCGCCGACCTCTTCCGCCGTTACGGAATAGAGCACGTGTCAGTGGTGAAAGAGTGAAATATTCGCAGGAAAATTTTGAGCCTGTCCGTTTTATCGGACAGGCTCTTTTCTACATCTTACTAATCAAGGCAAAAATAACAGCTTGCTGTTCTTGGTCCAGCCTTACCCAACAATTCAAAAGCTCCTTTTGAGACTTTGTCAGAGAAACCGGTTCGTCACCTTCCGCGAAGAGCTGGGACAATGTAATACCAAAAGTATTGCAGATTTTCTCAAGAGAGGGAAGCGTTGGCACAATGTTCTTGCGATACCATGAAGAAATGGTGGATTGAGGCAGACCGGAGCGTTCGGCAAGCTCATATTCTGTCCAGCCTCTCTCCTCACGATGTTTAGTTATGGCCGCAAGTATATCTTTCACTGCACTCACTCCTTTGCTTGCGCTTTTCGTAGATTATACTTCGATGAATCGTTGAAATTTAATCATTTATATCGTATAATTTTTACGATATACACAACTACTGCTCAGCGAGGGTGAGGGAGTGAAATGGATGAACATTTTTACTGTAAGCTTTTTTGGGCATAGGCAGATTGCTTACTCCTTTTCTGTTGAGAAAAAGCTCGAAAAGAAAATTAAGGAGTTACTTCTCGCAAAAGAGTATCTTGAATTTCTTGTCGGTCGTGATGGCGAATTTGACCTGCTTGTAGCGTCAACTGTCCGCAGGTGCAAGAGAGCTTTTCGCGATGATAACAGCGCACTTATTCTGATGCTTCCGTATGAGACGGCTGAATACAAAAATAATATAGAGTCCTTCCACAAGTATTATGATGAAGTTGAGATTTGTGATAGTTCGGCGAAAAAATATTTCAAGACGGCACATCGCTATCGTCCCAAAATATATTTTCTCCCGCTGACCTATTGAGAAACGGGGAAAAATGTGCTATAGTACGGGCATCAGATTGTGTTTGATTAAGGAGATAATATATATGAAGCTTGGTATCGTGGGTCTGCCGAACGTCGGCAAGTCCACCCTTTTTAACGCCATAACAAACGCCGGTGCTCAGTCGGCGAACTTCCCGTTCTGCACTATTGAGCCGAACGTAGGCATGGTGACAGTGCCCGACAGCCGCCTTGACTTCCTCGCCGAGATATACCAGCCCAAGAAGTACACCCCTGCCGTCATTGAATTTGTCGACTTCGCGGGTATTGTCAAGGGCGCGTC
>CAUABY010000239.1 GCA_958427375.1 uncultured Eubacteriales bacterium | reverse complement strand
GCTTTTTGAAATGGGTATGATTCTGAGTGTTTCAAGAGACGTTTTAAGATATTAAGATATTAAGAGAGGACACAAGACATGAAGTTTATTCTCACCTGCGGCGGCACAGCCGGACACATTAACCCCGCCCTTGCCATTGCCGGGCGTCTGCGCGAGCTTATGCCCGACTGCGACATACTTTTTATAGGCGCGGAGGGCAAGATGGAGATGGAGCTTGTGCCGCGTGAGGGATACAAGATAGAGGCACTGAAAATCACCAATATCAGCAGGGGAAAGAGCTTTGACGCGCTTAAGCATAATTTTGAGACGCTGAAAAATGTTGCCGTGTCCACGCATGAAGCCAAGCGTATAATCCGCGAGTATAAGCCGGACGCTGTTATCGGCACGGGCGGCTACGTATGCTATCCCGTTTTAAAAGCTGCGCATGATTTGGGCGTGGCAACTGCCGTGCATGAGAGCAACGCCGTGCCCGGCCTGACAACAAAGCTGCTGGCCGAGCATGTGAACAAGGTTATGGTCGGCTTTGAAGAGAGCCGCGGTGCTTACCATCATCCGGAGAAAGTGGAGGTCACTGGGACGCCTGTGCGCGGTGAGTTTGCTTCCTACAGCAAGGAGCAGGCAAAGCGCGAGCTTGGCATTGACCCGGATGAGCCGCTTGTGGTATCCGTTTGGGGCTCGCTCGGCGCGGCGCACATGAACAAGGTCATGGGCGAGCTTATCCCCATGCTTGACGAGACGAAAGAGTTCCATCTCATTCACTCGGTCGGCGCTATGTATTTTGAGGAGTTTACGCGCCGCCTTAAAGAGACCGCGCCCAACTTCAGCCGCACGGGTGCCGATGTGCGGCAGTATATATATGACATGCCGCGCGTAATGGCGGCCGCTGACCTCATCCTTTGCCGCGCGGGCGCGTCCACCCTTTCAGAGCTTGCATATATGGGAAAGCCCGTTGTTATAGTCCCGTCACCGAATGTCACAAATAACCATCAAGAGAAAAACGCCCGCGTGCTTGAGCGTGCCGGCGGCGCAATAGTGATGCTTGAGGGTGAATTTGACGCGGCGGCGCTGCTTGATACAGTGCGTGGGCTTTTGAAAGACCCGACGAGGCTTGCCGCTATGTCCGGCGCCATGCGCTCGCTTGCCGTACCGGGCGCGACGGATAAAATCTGTGATATAATCCTTGACCTGCCCAAACCGAAAAATTACTGATTCATTATCATTAACAATACACCCTCTGTACGCATAGAATAGCTTGATTTGAACGTATAGCTTCTATAATCGCACGGGGGGATTTTTTATGGACATATGGCATATTCGCGGAGAACGCCGGTTGGAGGGCGCGTGCTTTGTGCAGGGCTCAAAGAATGCAACGCTCCCCATTATTGCCGCCTCAATCATAAGCCCCGCCAAGACCGAGCTGATGAATGTCCCTCAGCTCCGTGATGTTGACGCCGCTTTGCGCATACTGCGTCATCTGGGCTGTACCGCTGAGCAGCGGCAGAGCGAGGTTTTTATTGATTCTACATATCTCTCCTCCTGCGCTATTCCCAATTCGCTCATGGAGGAGATGCGCTCGTCCGTCATCTTTATGGGGGCGCTGCTTGCGCGCTGTGGTGAGGCGCGGCTATCGCTTCCTGGCGGCTGTCAGCTTGGCAAACGGCCTATAGACCTGCATCTTGCCGCCCTGCGCCAGATGGGGGCGGAGATAGACGAGGATGGCAACGAGATCTACTGCCGCGTCTCAAAGCTTAAAGGCGCTGTAATCGAGCTGCCCTTCCCAAGCGTCGGAGCGACGGAGAACATCATGCTCGCCGCCTGTGCCGCGCGCGGCAGGACGGTTATCAAGGGCGCGGCGCGTGAGCCGGAGATAAAAGCACTGCAAGACTACCTGCGCTCTATGGGCGCGGATATAAACGGCGCGGGCACGGATACAATCAGCATTGATGGCTTTACTCCCACAAAGCGCGCGGTCTGCCGCATTATTCCTGACAGGATAGCTGCCTCAACCATCGCCTGTGCAGCCGCCGCAGTTGGCGGAAATGTTGAAATGCGGGGCGTTTCACCTGAGCATTTTTCTACAGTTCTATACTTCCTAAATGAGGCCGGGTGTGATATAATAAGCAATAATCGCTCAGTGCGTGTAAAATCCACCGGCCGCCTGAAAGCACCCGGCGAGATTATAACAGAGCCTTATCCCGGATTTCCGACTGACGCACAGCCTGTGCTGATGGCGGCACTGCTCAAGGCCGAGGGTAGAACGCTCATAACAGAAAACATTTTTGAAAACCGTTACCGTCAGGTACCCGAACTGCGCAGACTGGGCGCGGATATTGTCACCGAAGGCCGCCGGGCGGAAATCTGGGGGGTTGACTGCCTGCACGGCACGGCGCTCAATGCCACGGATTTAAGGGGCGGCGCGGCGATGATAGTTGCGGGGCTCTCCGCGGATGGGGAGACGGTTATCTTTGACGACGGGCATATCAGCCGCGGGTATGACCGCTTTGACGCCCGCCTGCGCGCGCTTGGAGCAGATATATTTCTTGAGTATTAGACCCCATCAGAGGGGCGGAGAAATTGGCTCCCTTGCCGAGGGAGCCAATAGATACACCGAAAGGAACATGACTATGGCATTACATGCTAATCAGCCGCCTGCGGACAAGCACGCGGAATTTATGAAGCCGCGCCGCCAGCGCAGTATCAGCGCGCCGCTTTTGTTTGTCATTGTCGAAGTCGCTTTGATTTTTGTGATGAGCGTCTTTTTCCGTGTTGAGGATATTGAAGTTAACGGCAACAGCCATTATACCGATAACGAGATAATCCGCGCCATTGATATTGAGGAAGGGGACAACCTCTTCTTCTTTGACCGTTTCGGCGCGCTCAGCCGTGTTTTTGCAAAACTGCCGTATATTGAAGAGGTATCTGTTGAG
>CAUABY010000238.1 GCA_958427375.1 uncultured Eubacteriales bacterium | reverse complement strand
CCCTCACCGTCTCCTCCTGTGTATAGCGCAGAGAGCCGTCCGACACGGCCTCTTCCGCCACATCCGGCGCGGCGGCATCCTGCGCCTGGCTTGAGGCGGGCGCGCCGCCGCAGGCCGTTACGCCGAAGAGCGCCGCCGCGGTGAGGAGCAGACACAGGCTCTTTTTAATTCCAGCTCTCATTTCAGATACCCAGCTCCTCCCTCGTAAAGGCGTGGACATGGGCGAGACTGCCGTCCTTGGCCTGAACGGTGAAGTAGACATAGGGTGCGGAGTCGGGGATGTCAAAGTCCGCCACGGTGAACTCCGAGCCGTCGGGCTGATAGACATTCTGCGTGCGCTTGGGGCTCATGTGCATCATCACACGCACAGCGGGGCTGAATTCCATATGCACATGCCGGCCCTCAAAGCTCAGCGCCGTGATGGTGGGTCCGGTGGAGGCGTAGAAGCGCCCGTTTTCCAACGCGTCAATGATGCTCGCATAGTCGAGCTTATCCGCCATTATCATTGTCCACGCGCCGAAAGAGTCACACAAGAAGTCGCCAAAAGGCTTTTTATTGTGGTTATCGTCCGCGCCGTGGAGGAACATGTGCTTGCCGCGGCGTATCATCTGGTCATAGAGCGCCATGTTGTACTCATAGCCGTTGATGCACATGGAGCCGGTGTTGAAAACCTCCATGCTGTAGCAGCCGTCATAATTGAGCACGTCGCCAAAATTCTCCATCGACCAGCAGGGGTGGTTATACGACACGAGGTAGCCGTTGGCATTGGCCTCGTCGATAAAACGCTGTATGTAATCATGCTCATACCTGCGCGGGCCGAAATCACCGGCCTTTTTGCGCGTGTCGGCAAGCTCATGCGGCATGTACTTGCAGAAGTTCGGGTCATAGCCGACGAAGGTGGTATTATTTGGGTCTTTAGCAATGAGATTCAGATGGATTTCAGGGCCGAAAGGCACAATCTCGCAATTAGGCGTGGGGCGTATATAGGCCTCGTAGCCCGTTATCATCAAAAAGTCCTCGGTGGTGAGCCTGTTATGCTCATAGGGGGCTTCATGGTCTGTAATCGCGAGGACGGAGTAGCCGTGCTCCTTATAGGCCTTGGCCATATCCTCCGGGCTGAGCGCACCGTCGGAGAGATACGAGTGACTGTGCAGATTGGCTTTATACTGCTTTCCTGAGGGCGAAATGAATTCCATGTTCCGCGCTCCTTTCTACAATTAAAAAAGATATTTACTATTTTATAGTCTTTTCATTTTAATATTTCGCGCCGCCATAGTCAATACGAGCATGAGAATATAGAGGCAGCCGATGGTTATAAAAATTGCGCTCCAGCCGAATTTGTCCTTCACGGTGCCGAAGATGACGGCCTGAATCGCCGCGCCCATGTATGACGCCCAGTCCAGCACGCCGGTAGCGGTGGAGGCGAAAGCGCGCCCGCCCATGTCGCCCGCCACTGTCCATATAATGCCGCTGACCATGCCGGAGACGCCGACCACGAACAGCAGCGCTGACGCGGCGGCCTGCGTTTTGACGAAAGCGAGGCAGACCATACCGCAGAACGTGACTATTGAGGCCAGCGCCAGCATCGGTTCGCGCCTGCCATTGAACACTTTGTCCGTTATGAGCGGGAACACGAACATGGCGCAGGCCTGACCCAGAGGCAGCAGGATGGCGCTCAGGATGCCCTCTTTAATAGAAAGCCCCATGAGCTCGGTAAAGTAGGTGGGCACCCATGTCAAAAGGGCATAGTGACCGATGCCGGAGATGGCGGAAATGAGGCAGAAAATTATCACTTTGGGTTCGCTGAAGAGAATTTTATACGGATAGAGGAAGCCCTTCTGCTCAAGCTCAGCGGCAAGCTGCGCGTCACGCTCAGCCACGGCTTTATCCTCCTCTTCAAATGCGTGAAGCCCTACATCCTCCGGCTTCTCCTTAAAGAAGAGCGCGAAGAAAATGAGCATAATCAGCATTGGCAGCACCGGATAGCGGAAAGCCGCGCGCCAGCCCCATTCGGGGTTTAGCTCCATGCACAGCAGGACCGTGACATAAGTCAGCACCTGTGCAAGCCCGGCAAAGGCCGTGGCAAAACCGGAGGCGAAGCCGCGCTCCTTCTTCGGCCACCACCTATTCAAAACACCCACGCCGTTTGCCCAGACCATGGACTGGCAGAAGCCGTTAAGTCCCCATAAAACGGCAATAACAGGGATTGAGTGCTGGAAAGAGATGACGACATTCAGCATAGCCGATGCCGCAACGCCGAACATCATATAGCGTTTATAGCCGAAAAACGCCCCAAGACTGCCGCTGACGAGCTGGCCAAAGGCATAACACCAGAAAAGCGCGGACGAGACAACACCCATCGCTGCCGTTGTGGAACCAAGGCTCTCGGCCATCTGGCTCATAACAAGATTGATGTTCTGGCGGCCGTTATAAAAGAACATATAAGTAAGACCAAAGCTCAGCAGCATTTTCCACGCAAACTGCCTGAACCTGCCGTACTCCGAGGTGGTATAACCGTAAGCTGATTTTTCAGATAGCATTTTTCTCTCCAATACCATAAAATCTTTTATTTATTGCAAACAGGTTTTTTATTTGATAGAATATAATTCGACATTAAACATTTCGGCGGTGATTTTTTGCGGAGCAAAAGGGTACTTGATATACTGCGCTTAGTGCGTGAAAACGGTTATGCCACGATGCAGGAGTTATCCGAGCGCTTTGGCGTGAGCATGTCCACCATGCGGCGCGACATTGCACAGCTTGTACACGATGATCTTGTGACTTGCAGCAAGAACATCGTCATGCCGATAATGGACATCACCGCCGACAGGCCGCTCAATATCCGCTCCACCGTGAACGCGCAGGCAAAGCAGGCAATCTCACACGAGGCGGCGAAGCTTGTTAAAAACGGCTGCACGATTTTTATCGACTCGTCCTCTACCGTTCTGCCAATGGTCAACATGCT
>CAUABY010000237.1 GCA_958427375.1 uncultured Eubacteriales bacterium | reverse complement strand
CAATTCTTCTCGTCTTATCATTAGCGATGTGTATTTTCCCCGCAAGCGCGTTTGCAGCACCGGGTTATGAGGAAAAACCACTTGCTTCCTTTGCTGACACTGCTGATAGTTATCCTGACATATGGACCTTCGTTACCCTTAAATATCATACGGATGTTGTGGTTCGTTCCGGTCCCGGAACCCACTTCGCGAAAATCGGTACCGCTTATATAGGTGATACCATAGGAGTGTATGATTTGGATTATGGCGAAACGGGATGGGCACAGGTGGATTGGAATGGTAGGGTAGGCTATATCAGAGCTGACCTGCTTTCCTGAGCAAAGGCAACGCGAGGGCAGCCCTATTGGGCTGCCCCCTTCCCTACCACTACTTTTATAACATCAGGCAAAATATGAAACATAAATTAATAATATGACAAAACATTATTATTCAAAAGGCGAATATATAGCAACAGGATTACTTGTGTTCAGTCCATATATTGAAAAAAGTGGAATTGTGTAATATAGTAAACATTATATAAAATAATCAATTTGCTCATATTAAAATGTAATTATTACATACCTATGCATCAAATGGCAGCAGTAAACGTATCTTCAATTGATAAGGAGAAACACATGAAAAAATTATTGACCTTGATACTGTCTCTGTGTATGGCTGTATCCTTTGCCGCATGCGGTGGAGGAAAAACTGCCGACCAAGGCGAGGAAGCCATCCCCAGCCCGGTACCTGAAACCCCGGTGGCTGAAACCCCAGCGCCCGTGTCTACCCCTGTTCCCACGGAAGACCTAAGCCCTTCCATAACAATTGAGACGCTGTTCACAGAGCGCGCCCATATTCTGCCGCAGGGAGCGAGCGTGAAATCTGTTGTTGCGGCGGAAGGCAAGCTGGCTCTGCTCTGGACGGAGGATGAGCAGGAGAAGCTTGGTTTGGTGTCATATTCTCTGAATGAGGACGGCGCGCCAAGCTTGGGTCAGCTACAGGAGATAAATTTCACCGCACCTTTTGATGACTGCCTAAGCTTCACACTCTCCGCGCCCGGCGACGGAAGCTTCTGCCTCCTTTGCGGCGACAGTCGCGAGGGTGCAGTTAAAAATCTCGCTGTTTTGCGTTTTGACAGCGCCGGGAGCTTAATGGACACTATGTATATCCCCGACTGGGATTTGCAGACGGTGGACTGCTTCGCGGTTGACCCAAGCGGCATAATGCTCATGGCTACAGACAAAGCCGCCAGAGTATACACATGGGGTCAGGGCTTAGCCGCAGCCTTGCAGCTGGAACAGCGCGCTCAGGCCGCCGTGCTCACAAATCAAGGTCTTGCGATAGTCAGCCCGCATGAACAGCTGCACACCCTTGTATGCAGCGTGCTTGACACGCAGAGCATGACGCTGTACGCGCGAGATGTGTATTCCTTTTCCGGCATAGATACGTCTCCTAACCGCTCTTGCCTTACCAACGGCGCACACATGATGCAGCCATGCCAAGGTCTGCACGGGGAATTGCTGGTAATTTATGACGGAGCAATCTGCTCGTTGGACCTTGCCGCTGAGGTCTGCGAGACTGTATTGGCATCGAACGCCAAAACGGGGCTATACGGGAAAGAGCAGTCCTGTCGTCTCGGAGACAAGGCATTTTTCTGTATTGTGGACGGTGAGCCGGTGCTCATTTGGCAGGGCATGATGGAAAAACGCGAGAGCGGCAGACTGCGCGTTGGCGTAATAGAGATTAACGCTTTTGGCAGAATAGGTCGCGACCTGTCCTTCTACACCGGGGCAAATACGCCTTTCACGCTGGACATAAATACATACGGCGACGATGAGGCCGGGCTGCGCCAGTTTCAGGCAGAGCTGGCAGGCGGCGCATTTGATTTGGTGGTATTCTCCGGGGAGATAAGCACCGGTAACAACGAGTTTGAGGACTTGTACACTTATCTGGACAAAGACACTGAGCTGAGCCGCGAGGATTTTATACCCGGCCTTTTGGATGGACTTTCCACTAACGGGCGTTTGACGGAACTTTGGCGCGGCGTGAATATATTCAGCATGGCGGGCAGTGAATCTCTGGTCGGAGACGGTTGTAACCTGACCGTGGCTGACTGTCAGCAGATAGTGCGCGATAACACGAGCGTACAATCCATACTGGACAACAAGCTCTCAAACGAGGGCACTCTGCGCTATGAAACCCTGCAAAATCTGGCGTGGATGGCGGCCTGTTCTTTCGTTGATAAAAGCTCCGCCACCTGCTCCTTTGATAGTCAGGAATTCCACGATTTGCTGGGGCTCTGCGGCACTTTGAGCGCGAACCCCAACAGCACCGGGAACGACTTTCTGCTCTACACAGTGCAAACGTCTAACGCTGGTAAGCTCGACTATCTGACCGAGCGCTTGGGAACCTGCTCATATGTAGGCTGGCCGGACGGCGGCGATGGTATCCAATACTACGCACTGAGTTTCGGCAGTGGAAACGCAATGGCCATACCCGCAAACAGCCAGAAAAAGGACATGGCATGGAGCTTCATAAAGTACCTTTTGTCGGACGAGCAGCAGTGGGAAGTAGCCACTGGCAGCTCCGATATGCCGGTGATACGCTCTGTGGTGGAGGAGTACAACCGCCTGAATTTTGATGAGGCTCAGTGCAGTAAGTTTTTCTCTCTGCTTGACCGCACCCACTATGTACAGACCGGAGCAGATACTACCATCCGCGAATTAATAATAGAAACCTGCCAGCCTTATCTCTATGGGGATAAGAGCTTGGATGAGACTGTGAAGCTGCTCCAATCCAAAGTGAGCATCTATATGTCCGAGCAGTACGGCTGACGGCACGAGGCGGCATGGGGAATTGCTTCGGAGAAACGCTGTTACAGTATTTCGCTCCACACAAAAAGGCAGTTAAGAGTTCTGATTCTCTCAACTGCCTTTATCTTAAACTAACCCGATTTAGGATCAAGCCAAACTGGGTTATTTGTGTGTAT
>CAUABY010000236.1 GCA_958427375.1 uncultured Eubacteriales bacterium | reverse complement strand
CAAAATGCTCGGCGGACGAAGCGGTCAAAAAAAGTCAAAAGAGACTTTTTTGACAAGCTGAAGCATCCGGGGCAGTTCATCTGTCCCGGATGTGTTTTATATCAGCTTTATTACCACAAGCTCTGTCTCGTTATTTATGCGCGGGATGATGCCGCCGGTATTGGCAAGCCCGGTGCTGATTATCATTTTCCCCTCGTGCATCCCGGCTGTATACTTCGGCCAGACGCCCTGCCCCGGCGCAAAAAGCCCGTGGTTGAATATGCGTATCTGCCCGCCGTGCGCGTGGCCGGAGAGCACCAAATCTATGTTTCTTCCCCTGAGGTAGAGCGGGAAATATTCCGGGTGATGACAGAGGAGGATTTTATAGCCCGGCTCCGCCTCAAAGTTTTTGAGCCAGCTCAGCTTCGGTACAAGTGTACCATAGCGGCGCTCAAAGCGGCTGCCCATAAAGCCGGAGGTAAGCCCGCCGACGCAGAGCCCATCCACATGCACATAGCTGTTATCCAAGAGCACCGCGCCCGTTTCGGAAATACTACGCGCGTCATTCTCATCATAGCGCCACTCGTGGTTACCGCGGGAATAAAAGGTAGGCGCAAGGCGCACGCAGGCCGTGAGAAAGGCCGGTACATACAGCATTTTATCCGACTTGCGGTTTGTAAGGTCACCTGAAAACATGATATAGTCCGGCGAGACGGCGCGCATTTTATCTATTACCCTGTCAAATGGTCTGTCGTGCAAATCCGCGGCCAGCGCTATCGTGCGCGGCTGTTTCAGCCCCGCTTGAACCGTATATTCCGTTATTTTCAAATAATCACCACTTTATTGTTTCTTTCAGTCATTATATGCCGCCGCCTGTCGCCCTGCAAGACGGATATTGTTAAATTTCTGCTGATATTTGTCTATTTCGTGACAATTTGTCTAATGACAGGCGGGCTGTACTGTGATAATATAGTAACCAGCTATGAGTGTAGAGGCTCAACGAGATTATTTTATGGAGGAGGAAACATGGTAACAAATAAAACAAAGCTTCTTGCCCTCGGCAAAAAAATGACCGACCGCATACCCTACAAGCTGGGGCTGAAAAAGTTAGACGAGGACTGCCCGGAATATTGGGGGCTTGTGAACATTCTCGATGACGAGATGGTCGACATCGCGCTGAGCATGCCGCAGAGAAAGCCGGTATCGCTTGACGAGATTGCAAAGCTCTCCGGCTGGCGGGATATTAAAAAGCTTGAAGATAAGCTCCAGAAGATGGGTGAGCTCGGCCTGATTGAGTACAACTGGGAAAACCCCAACCGCACAAAGCAGTACGTTCTGCCGCTCTTCGTGCCGGGCGCGGCCGAATTTTTCAACATGAAGCAGAGCACAGTTGACGCAAACCCCGAAGTATGCGATTTCTTCGAGAGAATGTCACGCCTGCCGCTTGAGGGTATGACCGAGATGGTGCCTCCCGGAGGTGCCGGTATCGGTATGCACGTTATTCCCGTGGAGAAAGCTATTCCCGCTACTTCTAAATCCGTCAGTATTGAGCATCTTTCACACTGGCTGAAAAAGTATGACTACTTCTCTGTCGGTGTATGCTCCTGCCGCCGCTCACAGACCAAGCGCGGCGAAGGCTCCGGCGATCTGCCGGACTACTGGTGCATAGGCGTTGGCGACACGGCGAGATACTGTGACGAGACCGGCAAGGACGGCATTACCATGAACTATGACCAGGTCATGGAAGTGCTCCAGCGCGCCGAGGACGAGGGCTATGTACACCAGATAACAAATATTGACGGTGAGGACAAGATTTTCGCCATCTGCAACTGCGCGCCCGGCGTATGCTATGCCCTGCGCACATCTCAGCTTTTCAACACGCCCAACATGTCACGCAGTGCTTTTGTGGCTCATGTGGACATGGAAAAGTGCGTGGCCTGCGGCAAATGCGTTGAGGTCTGCCCCGCCGGTGCAGCAAAGTTAGGTCAAAACCTCTGCACCAAAAACGGCCCCATCAGCTATCCCAAGCACGAGCTGCCCGACGACAACCAGTGGGGCCCGGAAAAGTGGGACGAGAACTACCGCGACAGCAACATGATAAACTGCTATGACACCGGCACCGCCCCCTGCAAGACGGCCTGCCCCGCGCACATAGCGGTTCAGGGCTACATAAAGATGGCCGCCGAGGGCAGATACCTTGACGCGCTCAAGCTCATAAAGCAGGATAACCCCTTCCCCGCCGTCTGCGGCAGCATCTGCAACCGCCGCTGTGAGGATGCCTGCACCCGCGGCACTATTGACGACCCCATCGCCATCGACGAGATAAAGAAGTTTATCGCCGAGCAGGAGCTTAACGCAGAAACGCGCTACATTCCGCCCATGCGCACACACCGCGCGTCGACCGCGGGCTATGACGAGAAGATAGCTGTCATAGGAGCGGGTCCAGCCGGTATGAGCTGTGCCTACTACCTCGCCAACATGAGCTATCCTGTGACTGTTTTCGAGAAAAATGTGATTCCCGGCGGCATGCTCACCACCGGCATACCCAGCTTCCGCCTTGAGAAAGACGTTGTGAACGCTGAAATCGACGTGCTGAGGCAGATGGGCGTTGAGTTCAAATGCGGTGTTGAGGTTGGCAAGGACGTAACGCTTGACGAGCTGCGCGCGCAGGGCTACAAGGCTTTCTTCCTCGGCATTGGCGCGCAGATGTCCGCACCGCTTAACGTTCCGGGTGAGGAGCTTGAAGGCGTATTCGGCGGGGTTGACTTCATGCGTGAGGTAAACCTCGACAAGAAGCCCGCAGTCGGCAAGAAGTGCGCCGTTATCGGCGGCGGCAACGTCGCTATGGACGTATGCCGCAGTGCGGTGCGTCTCGGAGCTGATGAGACCTACATTGTCTACCGCCGCAGTGAGGACGAAATGCCCGCTGACAAGGCCGAGGTTGCAGAGGCTCTCGAAGAGGGCGTGCAGTTTAAGTTCCTGTGCGCACCTGTTGAGATTATCGGCGAGGGCGGCAAGGTCAC
>CAUABY010000235.1 GCA_958427375.1 uncultured Eubacteriales bacterium | reverse complement strand
CATGGGCGTTTTTCTGCCCGTCAAAACCGTGTGTGTCCTTGTCTGCCGATGCTAACAATACACGAAAATAAGCCGCTGAGCAGTCAGAGGCTATTACCTTTTATACATAGGCTGTTTTTCAGTAAATTTTCTAAAGGAGGAGCTTTGACATGACCGTTGACCCTGACAAGAAAATTACCCAATTGGCGCGTGAGATTATTCAGGACGCCGGGCTGCCTTATACCACCGGGCAGCTTGCCGAGATTCCCGCCATACTCGCCGCGAAGAGCCGCTATTTCTGGTGTATCGACAATCAGGAGTTTGAAATTATGAAAGACGTGTTCACCGCTGAGGGCTTCAGAACCTTTTGGGGCGGCCGCCCCGGCCTGAAAGACCGATTTGCACAGGTTGAGCAGAACAGAAAAACCTGCGGATTTGATATGGTGCCCATGCACTTCGGCTATAACCAGATTGTGCGCTTCACCGGGGAGCGCAGTGCGCAGCTTCTGACAAAAATGCACGACTACCACACCTACAAGGATAACGGCGACACCTACTCAGGCTATGGATTGTATGTTGACGACCTTGTAAAGTGCGACGATGAGCGCTGGCGTATCAAGACTCTGCGCTTGACCTACCGCCTGCTCGACGGCAAGCTGAGAGATTGAGGATATGGGCATAACGCTTATCGCATGCGTGCGGATAACAAGGAGGATACATGGCTTCTTTACTGACAAAACCTGTTAAGATAGGCTCTATGGAGCTGAAAAACCGCATGGTTATGGCGCCCATGGGCGTAACCGTGGGCAATATGAGCAGAGGAACTGTGGAATATTTTGTAGAGCGCGCAAAGGGCGGCGCGGCGATGATATTCTGTAATATCCGTGCTTCGCTGTCCTTTGAGAGCGGCGAACACTCCATATTCCTCTGTGAAAAGACTGAGCCGATATTTAAAGAGATGTCCGAGCGCTGCCACGCCTACGGCTGCAGGGTTGCCGCGCAGATTCAGCCTGGCGACGGGCGTATAGGCGGGCCGTCGCTGAGATACCGTGTGCCTATCAGTTCCTCCGCCGTGCCGTGGATGCATATGCCGAAGCTCTGCTGCCATGCCCTGACGCTTGACGAGATTCACGAGCTGGAAGAAGATTTCCGCAAAAGCGTTCAGTCGGCCATACGCTGTGAGGCGGATTGCGTGGGCATACATGCCTATGGCGGCTATCTGACCGATCAGTTTCTCACCGCGCGTTGGAACACGAGGACGGATGAGTACGGCGGCTCGCTTGAAAACAGGGCGAGATTTTTAAAAGAGCTTATCTCCATCTGCAAAGAGGAGGGCGGGGCGGATTTCCCCGTTATCGTCAAGTTTACCCCCGACCACTACATGCAGGGTGATGGCTACCGCACGATTGAGGAAGGAATAGAGCTTGCCAGGCTCATCGCGCAATACGGTGCGGACGCGCTTCATGTCGATGCAGGCTGCCATGAGAACTGGCCAAACGCTATGCCGCCCGCCGGGATGCAGATGATGACGCTCCAGTCGCGTTCCGCCAAGGTAATAAAAGCCGTTGTAGACCTGCCCGTAATGACGCATGGACGCTTTTCTGACGTGCAGAAGGCCGAAGCCGCGCTGAGAGACGGAGTGTGCGACATTGCCGTCATTGGCCGCGGGCTGCTTGCCGACCCGGAGCTGCCAAACAAGGTGTGCGCCGGTGTGCCGGACGACATCCGCCCGTGCATATCCTGCAACGAGGGCTGCATAGGCCGCGTGTATAACGGCGAGGCCGCCAGCTGCGCGCTCAACCCCAGATGCGGCCATGAGGATGGAAGCCGCGACATAATAAAGGCGGATAAGCCGAAGAAAATACTTGTAATAGGCGCAGGCCCTGCCGGCTGCATGGCGGCGATATACGCAAAGCAGGCCGGACACCAGGTGGAGCTGTGGGAAAAGAGCGGCCATATCGGCGGCAATGCCCTCGCCGCATGCAAGCCATATTTCAAGGCGGACATGCACCGCATGATACGCTATTTTGAGCGGGAGCTCATGAAAGACAGCGTGCCTCTGCGCTTTTATACCGAGACATCCCCGGAGCTTGTCCGGGCATACGCGCCGGAGAGAATAATCTGGGCTGCTGGCGGACGGCCTGTCATCCCCGCAGCAATACCGGGGCTTGACAGTCCCAAGGTATGTCTCGCAACTGAGGCGCTGAATAATTGCTGCGACGTGGGGGAGCGAGTGTGCGTGATAGGCGGCGGGCTTGTCGGCGTGGAAACGGCTTTGCAGATGGATATGTGGGGCAGGCAGGTGACGTGCATAGATATGGCCAATGTAATTCCGTCGGAACAGGGCTTCAAAATGAACGACATGCTCATGAAAGAATTCATGGATAAATCTGCTGTCCGCTTTATGCCGCGAACAAAGCTTCTCAGGGTCGAAGGCGATCTCTTTGGCTGCAAGGTCATAGCAGAGAGCGGCGGCGGGCAAAAAACTATAGAGTGTGACACCGTTTTGCTTGCGCTTGGCTTCCATTCTACAAAAGCGCAGGCCGATGAATATGAGAGTATTGCCCCGGTCACGGTTATCGGCGATGCAAAGACCCCGCGGAAGATTATCTTTGCCGTGGAGGAGGCTTATGACGCGGTGAGAAATATGTCCTGATACAAATATATGAAAAAAGCACTTTAAAATTGTCTTGGGCGCGGTCTGCCGTTTAGACCGCGTCCAAGTAGTTTAATATGGAGTGTTTGTGTGTACAAGCTATTGGCATAGCGCGCCGCCGTAGGCTTATTCCCGGCGCAGGCCGAGACATCAGCGGCGAACATAGCTTTTTCTTCTCTTTAGCAAGGCTCTTCTTCACTTGCAGTGTTACTATAACACCCGCTCATTACAAAAGAATGAACGGTTATTAAATAACTTGTAAAAACACTCGCATAAATTTTAAGTTTTTTTGAAAAAAGCTGTTGACAATTTGCCGCATCTCTGGTAAAATTCCTATTGCTGTTCAGGCAACAGTACATGGCGGCATAGCTCA
>CAUABY010000234.1 GCA_958427375.1 uncultured Eubacteriales bacterium | reverse complement strand
AAATTCGGCGCGAAATATAAAAAGAACGCCGAGCTTGCGGGCGGTGTGATACTCATACTCATGGGCACGAAAATTTTGCTGGAGCATTTGGGCATTATAAGTTTTTGAGAGGAAAATACAGGTAGATAATATTGAAGCTTAAGGAAAAGAAAAAAACACTCATCGCGGCGCTTATCACGCTTGCGGCGGTGGTGTTCATATGCGCAGGGCTGATGCTCTATCAGGCGCTGAGCTTTAAGGCGGAGCTGCAATCTGCCGCCGCCGCGCTCAAGCTTGAGGCGGACACGGCGGACGCCGCGGCCCGCGCGGAGGTGCTGAGCGTTGAAAAGGCACTGCGGCGCGCGCAGGACGAGCAGGAGCTGCTGCTGACAGAGCTTGATACGCGCGCGCAGGAGTTCAGAGGCTCGCTTTTGACGCTGGTGAACCCGTGGAATGAAGTGCCGGAGGATTTGGACGTGTCGCTTGCCACGGTGGACGGCTATCTTGTCGACCGGCGCTGTCAGCGCGCGCTGTCCGACATGCTCAATGACTGCCGCGAGCAGGGTTATCTGCCCATCATCTGCTCGGCTTTCCGCACGATGGAATATCAGGAGATGCTGTACAACAACAAGATAAAGCGGCTCTTGGCCGAGGGTGTGACGCGCGCGGACGCGCCGTCAATCGCGGCGCAGTCCGTGGCCATACCCGGCACGAGCGAGCATCAGCTCGGCCTTTCGGTGGATATCATCAGCGAGACCTACACCAATCTCGACCGCTATCAGGAGCAGACGGCGGTGCAGCAGTGGATAATGCAAAACTGCTGGCGCTATGGCTTCATCCTGCGCTATCCAAACGGCACTACCGACATAACCGGCATCATCTATGAGCCTTGGCACTACCGCTATGTGGGCGCTGTGACGGCGAAGGAAGTGCATGAGTCCGGACTCGTTTTTGAGGAATACCTTGCGACGCTCGAAGCGTGACACAAAAGATATAAAAGGACGTGTTTCACTAAGAAACACGTCCTTTTTGCGCGTTATTTGCTTAATTGCCGAATACCCAAAGATGCGTCACGCCAAAGGCCTCGCGGATGAAGAAGTTGAGCGCGAGGATGGGGTTGCCGGGCGAGCTTGCAAAGCCGGAGACCGAAACACCCATGCGCTTGGCCATGGACTTTGCCCGAAACAGGTGATAGGAGCTTGAGACAATGGTCGTGTTGCCGTCCGGCTCCTCGCCGAGAGAGCGGATGATGTCAAATGAGTATTCAAGGTTTTCCATGGTGGAGGTGGCCTTGTTCTCCATGATGATGCGGCTGGGGTCAAGCCCCTGCCCAACAAGCCAGTCACGCATGCACTGGGCCTCGGTGATATCCTCACCCTCGCCCTGACCGCCGGAGACTATGGCAATGCTGTCTGGATTGAGTGAGAGAATCTCCATAGCGCCGCAGAGTCGGTAGTAGAGCGACGGCGTCGGCCTTGAGCCGCGAACCTCCGCGCCGAGGACGATTACATAGTCCTTGTCCTGCGCGTCGGCATCCGTGTTCGCGTTCTTGATTATGGGTATCTCCACCGCGCAGAAGTAAAACAGGCCAATGCTCACAAGCACGGCGGCAATCTGCCACAGCCGCGGTGGGGCAAAGCGGTGCAGCACGATGAGTGCCGCGGCAAAGGTCAGCGTGTGGGCAATGTATGAGTAGCCGCGCATACAAAAGCGAAAGAAGAATGCCGCCAGCAGCAGTGCGCAGACGGCTATACCCCAGCCGGGGAAGCCATGCGTCTTGTTCATGTGTTCAGTTCCTCCCATCTTTCATAGAGCGCCATCAGCTCGCCGTCGAGCGCTGTTTTCTGCTCGTCCAGTTCCATGAGCTTTTGATAGTCGGCGGCGTTTTCCTCAGCGAGCGCGTCAAGCTCGGCAAGCTTTTGCTCAAGCTTCTCAATCTCGCGCTCAAGCCTGGCTATGCTGCGCTCGCGGTTAGGGATGGCCTCTTTTTTTTCAGATGTTGTTTTGACGTTGGTTTTGCGCGAATTGTTCCGCTCTGCCTGTGCAAAAATTTCCTGCCTGCTCTTCCACTGGCAGTATTCGTTGTAAGTACCGCGGTAATCGGTGATCTTCCCGTCGCTCAGCGCCCAGATGCGCGTGGCGAACTTCTCTATAAAATACCTGTCGTGCGAGACGAAGAGCAGCGTCTGTTCATAGTCTGACAGCGCATCCTCCATCCACTCACGGCTGGAAATGTCAAGATGGTTCGTCGGCTCGTCAAGAATGAGAAAGTTTATGTCGCTGCCCATGAGCATACATAGGCGCAGCCGACTCTTCTCACCGCCGGAGAGCGCGCCCACGGGCGTGAACACATCCTCCCCGCGAAAGCCGAAGGCCGCGAGGCGGTCACGCGCCTCCTGCGGCTGACAGCCGCAGTCATAGAGCATCGTATCCAGTGCGGAGCGGCTCTCGTCCGTGAAGGCAACTATCTGCGGCAGGTATGCCGTGCGCACGGCGGGGCCGCGGTAGAGATATCCGGTATCCGGCGTCTCCTCACCCATGATGAGCTTGACCAGGGTGGACTTGCCACAGCCGTTGTCGCCGATGAGCGCCACGCGCTCACCGCCGCGAATCAAAAGCGCAAGCGAGGAGAAGAGCTGCTTTTCCCCGAAAGCCTTGGACACATCGTCTGCCACAAGCACTTCGTCCCCGTCAAAATCACGCTGCCTGAACTTGACGCTAAGCTTCTTCTGCTCCGTCGGCTTTTCACTGTGCGAAAGCTTTTCAATGCGCTTTTCCATGGAGAATGCGCGCTTGTGGAGCTTGTCATTGCCCATGAACGCCCACAGGTGCATCTGCTCCGCCGCGCGGGTGAGCTGCTCAATCTTGGCCTGATCCTTCTCGTATTTCTTCAGCTTCTCCTCAAAGCGGCGCTGGCGCTCGGCCACATAGAAGCTGTAGTTGCCGCTGTAAAACTCCGCCCTGCCCTCGCTTATCTCAATGGAGCGTTGCACCACCTTGTCCAGAAACCAGCGGTCATGGCTGATGACGAGCACTGTGCCCTTGAAATGCAGCAGGTAGTCCTCA
>CAUABY010000233.1 GCA_958427375.1 uncultured Eubacteriales bacterium | reverse complement strand
GGAATTCCCGAGTGGCCAAAGGGGACAGACTGTAAATCTGCTGGCAATGCCTTCGGTGGTTCGAATCCACCTTCCCCCACCAACTCGTCGCAAGCGTCGTATCGCTTGCGACGAGTTTTTTTATTTCATTGCAAAGCTCATCTCGCGCTCACTCTGCTGCTCCTCGCTTCCAAAGCAAAGCTGCGTGAGTGCTTTGCTTTGGGGAGACGAAGGGAACAAGCCGGTTTTTTCAATGAAATTCGTTCCTGCGGAACGAGTGAAATATCCGCGATATGAAATATTTGCTCCGCAAATGTGAAATATGCCTTCGGCATGTGGGAACGGATTTTATTTCATATTGCATACAATATTTCATCCCCGCACTCACGCCCGCGCTCATGATGTTTTGTGCGTATTTTTTATGTTTATTATATTATGTAAATAATATTATGTTTATAATGTTATGTATATTATATGTGCGACGCACTTTTTTTCGTGAGGGGATATTCAAAACCCGCTTTGGCGTGATATAATATGCATATTCTGATACCAAAATCCATACAAAAAACTGGCGCTTGAAATTACACAGCAGATCTGCGTCGCAGTCGCTGAACTTTCCCGTGCTTTTTCGATTGGAGGACAAATTATGCTTACTACTCCTTGGGGTGAGGCGCTGAATGCCGACACCGTTTTACAGGAATACCCGCGCCCGCAGATGGTGCGCAAGAGTTACATCAACTTAAACGGTTACTGGGATTACGCCATTACTGAGGGGCGCATGGAGCCGCATGGCTGGGATGGGCGCATACTTGTCCCTTTCTCGCCAGAAGCTCCGCTCTCCGGGGTCGGGCGTACATTGCAGCCCTGGCAGACGCTGTGGTACCGCCGCGGCATTGAGCTTCAACCGCGCGAGGGACAGCGCCTGCTGCTGCACTTCGGCGCGGTGGATCAGGCGGCCGATGTATACGTGAACGGCGAGCTTGCCGGGCAGCACGTCGGCGGCTACACGGCATTTTCGGTTGACATAACTTCTTTTATCATGTCAGGTGATAATGAACTGCATGTGGCCGTGGCAGATGGGACGGACACGAATGAGCTGTCACGCGGCAAGCAGAAAACCAAGCGCGGCGGAATCTGGTACACGCCGCAGAGCGGCATATGGCAGACGGTATGGATGGAGTGGGTGCCGGAGGCACACATCGCCGCGCTGCGCATCACGCCCGATGTCGAAAACTCCTGCGCGCGCATTATGGTATGCTCAGCTACCGAGGGCGAGTGTCACATTGAGTTTAACGGCGCAGTTTACAGCGGCCTTGCCAACCGCGAGATATGCGTGCCGGTAGAATCCCCTGAGCTATGGTCGCCGGAGTCGCCGAAGCTGTACGAATTTTCTGCCATATTCGGCGAGGACAGGGTGGAGAGCTATTTTGCCCTGCGCTCCGTCGGCATCGGCAAAGACAGCCGAGGCAAGCCCTGCCTGCTGCTAAACGGCAAGCCCCTATACCACAGCGGCGTGCTCGACCAGGGCTATTGGCCGGACGGACTGTACACCGCGCCGAGCGACGAGGCTTTCATCTACGATATTGAGCTGATGAAGAGCATGGGCTTCAACACGCTGAGAAAGCACATTAAAATTGAGTCTATGCGCTGGTACTACCATTGCGACAGGCTGGGCATGCTGGTATGGCAGGACATGCCCAGCGGCGGCGGCGACTACTCCCCCATCACTATAACGCTCCCGCTCGTGACGCGCCATGCTCACTCCGACCACGACTACAAATACTTTGCGCGCACTGACGCTTACGCGCGGGATATATTCCGGCGCGAGCTCGGCGAGATGATAAAGCAGCTGTACAACTGCCCGTCCATCGTGATGTGGGTGCCTTTCAATGAGGGCTGGGGGCAGTTTGACGCGAGCGACGCCGTGGCGCAAATCAAGGCGCTGGACACGACGCGCACCATCGACCACGCGAGCGGCTGGCACGACCAGGGCATAGGCGACGTGCAAAGCCTGCACGTATACTTCTATCCCTACCGCTACCGCCCGGACAAGCTCGGCCGCGCCGTTGTACTGAGCGAATTCGGCGGCTATCAGCTGTCCGCCGAGGGGCACACCTTCAACAGCGCGAATTACGGCTACCGCGCATACAAAACGCCTGAGGCGCTGGAAAAGGCTTTCTGCGCGCTGTACAGGCGCGAGATACTCACCGCGCGCGAAAAGGGCCTTGCGGCGAGCATTTACACCCAGCTGAGCGACGTGGAGGATGAGGTGAACGGCATTGTCAGCTATGACCGCCGCGTGGTAAAGCTCAGCGCATCCGCCGTGCGCGAGATAAACGAAGCCCTGACAAACTTGTAACATTTTGGGGCAATATATAGTATTTATTAGAAAATCTGCCACCACATATTAAATATTCGTGAATATGGCAATACTTCGGTTGCAAGTCCTTCCAGATTAGTCTATACTATCTTTAAGAAAACTTAAAAATTTTGTAGTATTGGCAGGATTTTAACAATGACAGTTTTGAAATACCTCGTTATTATCATTGTCGCCTATCTTCTCGGCTCAATGAGTATGTCTATAATGATTTCCAACACCTTCATGCACTCCGATGTGCGCGCACACGGCAGCGGCAACGCGGGCGCGACCAACATGGCGCGTGTATACGGCCTTGGCTATGGCGTGCTGACACTGCTTGGCGATGCGCTGAAAACGGCGTTTGCAATGCTTATCGGCTGGTGGATTCTCGGCGAGTGGGGGCTTTGCGTGAGCGGCTGCGCGTCGCTTCTGGGGCACTGCTACCCGATACTGCATGAGTTTCGCGGCGGCAAGGGTGTGTCCGCGGGCGCGGCCATCTTCCTTGCGATTGACTGGCGGGTGCTGGTTTTCGCCCTGATTGCGTTTTTAATTGCAGCATTCGGCTCAAAAAAGGTGTCGCTCGGCTCGATTCTGGCCGCCGTGACCGGCTTTGTTACCGCCTGCATACTGCATGTGCCGATTCCGCTTCTTATTCTCGCCGGTTTTACGTTCCTGCTTGTCGTACTGCGGCACCGCGAGAACATTGCGCG
>CAUABY010000232.1 GCA_958427375.1 uncultured Eubacteriales bacterium | reverse complement strand
TCGCACCCCGGAGGATTTTCACAAAATATATATTGCCAATACCGACGCTTTCTACCGCCTCGGCAGCATCGCCCTCGCGCCGGAGCTTGACCGCTTCATCTCAAGCTGTGCGCTGCAGCTGTGGAGCCGCGGCTCAGGCGTGACCGAGCGGCACGTGGAGCTTGCGAACGAAATCTACTCGCGCAACCAGCCGCGCCCCACGTGGATGCTATGGGGGCTTACGAGCGCCGTGTGCGCAAGCGAGCCGTTCATGCCGCCGGTATTTTACTGGAACCTCGCCGAGACTGATGCCAGGCGCGGCACTCTCGCCTCGCGCACATTCATACGCATGCTCACCAACATCCTCCTCTACCTCGCCGCGGCGGATGACGACGTGTCGATGGCTGAGGCCGAGTACATAACCGAGTGCGCGGACAAGCTCTCCGCCATCTGCGACAGCACGGGTGTCGGCAAGGCGAAAGAAGCGCTTGACCCCATGGAGTTTGTCACCACCGCCCAGCCGGGATTCATGGACAAGAACGCCAGACCCCAGACGGCGGCGCCGCAGCCCGGCCTTGAAAGCACGGCGGCAGGCAGCGCGGAGCCGAAGCCGGACTTTGATGAGCTCATGGCACAGCTTGAAGCGCTTGTCGGCCTTGAGGACGTGAAAAAGGACGTTAAAAACCTCATAAACCTCGTCAAGGTGCGCCGCCTGCGGGCGGAAAACGGTCTGCCGGTGCCGCCGATGAGCCTGCACATGGTGTTCATGGGCAACCCCGGCACGGGCAAAACCACGGTCGCGCGGCTGATTGCGGGGCTGTATGCCGCCATCGGCGTATTGAGCCGCGGCCAGCTTGTTGAGGTTGACCGCTCAGGGCTTGTCGCGGGCTATGTAGGTCAGACGGCGCTGAAAACACAGGACGTTATCAAGTCCGCGCTCGGCGGTGTGCTGTTTATAGACGAGGCCTACTCGCTCTCCTCCGGCGGTGACAATGACTTTGGCCGCGAGGCGATAGAGACGATTTTGAAAGCGATGGAGGATCACCGCGATGATCTCATCGTCGTGGTCGCGGGCTATAACGGCCCCATGGAGCAGTTTTTAAGCTCCAACCCCGGCCTTGAATCACGCTTTAATAAGTACTTCTACTTCCCGGACTACACGGGCGAGCAGTTGATGGAGATTTTCCGCGGCCAGTGCAGGAAGAACAGCTACACACTCACAAACGAGGCGGAGACCGCGGCCATAGCGCTCTTCACGGAGCTGTACGAAACCCGCGGCGCCAACTTCGGCAACGGGCGCGACGTGAGAAACTGCTTTGAGGATATGATAGTGCGTCAGTCAAACCGCGTCGCCCAGCTCGACGCGCCGACCAGGGATGATTTGATGGCAATACTCCCGGAAGATTTGCGCGACGCCGACGCATAAAACTTAAAAGTTTCGCCGGCCTTTACAAAGGCCGCGGGTTCCAAGGGCAGCGCCCTTGGCCGCGCTTCGCAAAGCGCGAAATTCTCATATCGCAAAGAGATCAGGAAAGGCATGGAAAACCCTATCAAGGGGTTTTCCATGAAAATCTTTCCACACACATAAAAACATGCAGCTTATTGGCTCCCTTGTGTAAAGGGAGCTGTCAGCCGCAAGGCTGACTGAGGGATTGTATCATAATAAAAATCAGCAAGTTTTTATTTTTGGGGGGAAATTAAGAACTTCTCTCCGTCAACCTCTCCGTCAACCTCTCCGTCAACCTCTCCGTCAAAAATTTTCAATTTTTGCCACCTCCCCCTGCACAGGGGAGGCATTGGGTAGTTATTTGACAGACTGAAAAAAATCTCACAGGCTTTTTGCTCTGTGAGATTTTTGTATTCACTTTTCCCTGTTCCTGTTCAAAATCAGCCTGCAAACACCTCTTACCGGCGCATACATCACGCCCGCAATCGGCCAGACTATCCAAGTGCTCTTCCACGCCATGGTTGCGAAGCTCCACGCGAGAAATATGGCTGTGGCGGTCATCCAGTAAATTTTTGAAACCGTTTCCGTCACCCGGTTGTTTCGCATCTCGTCCGGGGAGAATTCGCCCTCCTTTAAAAGCTGCCGCATGCTCTCGCGCCGCTCGCTCAGAGCCACGAAAATCGCCGCGCCTATTCCCGCAACAGCAATCGTCACGCACAGCAGAACGACCATGTAAAACTCATTTTCCAGTACCGCGCCTGCAATCAGCGGTATCGGCGAGAGCACGCAGATGCAGGTGGCTATGGTGTTGTATTTCTTGTACGCCGCGGCAAAAGCATTCTGCCGCTCCCGCACCATGCTGCTAACCCCGTACTCGGTCTCAAACGGCTCTTTGTATATAAACGCACAGGGCGCGTTCTCATCACTGCACGAAATGAACACGGCGGCCGCGGCGGCCACGAGCGCGAGCAGGATTATAATGCCCAGAACCCCCGCAAAATCCCCGGAAATGTACGTCGTCCACTCGGAGAGCGCGCCCAAAAGCAAAAGCGGTATCGCCGAGATGACGCACAAAAGCGTTGCCCCGGCCTTGCGCGCCGCCGTCCTCTGCCGCCACTCCAAAAACTCGTTTGCCTGCGCGAGGCTGAGCCTTTTCACGCCGTCGGCGCTGTCGTCGGCAAACTCCTCGTCCTCCATGTCGTCCTTGAGAAGGTAGTCCGTGGTGACGCCGAAGAGCCTGCCCAGCAGCAGAATCTTCTCAATGTCCGGTATCGTCTGCGCGCCCTCCCATTTGGACACTGCCTGCCGCGACACTCGCATTTTCTCCGCCAGCTCTTCCTGTGACCAGCCGTTTCTTTTCCTCAGCCTTATAATCTTGTCCGCTAAAATCATAGTCTTTCCGCCGCCGGGCTCTGCCCGTCAGCTTAACCTCCCTGCGCTTAATTCTGCGGCCGCGCCGCTCCGCCGCGCCCGCCGTCATCCGCATAATAGCGTACAGCGCGCTTACAGTCTACCAAACGGCGGCTTGAAATCTGTCAACCGTAGGTTGCACCTCGTCAAACGAAGTTCGCGGCGTTCCGTTTCCGTCGAAACGACGAAAACTGCACTATGCTCTCTCCGTTTTCCTCTCCAA
>CAUABY010000231.1 GCA_958427375.1 uncultured Eubacteriales bacterium | reverse complement strand
CCGAGCTCCTTGGCAATGGCGACGGCGGTATCTATGTGGTCGCCGGTTATCATTATGGGGCGGATGCCGGCCTCGCGGCACTCCGCGATAGCGGCGGCAACCTCCGGGCGCACGGGGTCTATCATGCCGCAAAGCCCCATGAAGCAGAGCTCGCGTTCAAGATAGTCCGGTTCGGCGCTTACGGGCTTTGCGTCCCAGCGGCGGCAGGCGCAGGCGAGCACGCGCAGCGCGCGGTCGGCCATGCCCTTGTTCGCGCGCTCCACCTTTTCGCGGTAGGCGGCGGTCATGGGTTTGACCTCGCCGTTTTCCATGTACGTTGTACACTTGGCAAGCAGCACGTCAGGCGCGCCCTTGGTGTACTGGATGCAGCCGTTTTCCGTCAGATGCACGGTGCTCATGAGCTTGCGCACGGAGTCAAAGGGCGCTTCGCTGCAGCGGACAAGCTTTGCCTTGAGTGTGTTCTTATCCTCGCCGAGCTTCCACGCCCACGCGACCAGCGCAGCCTCGGTCGGCTCGCCGGTTACTTCGCCGTTTGCGTTCACCTCCGCGTCGGTACAAAGCGCCATGGCCTTGGCAAGCTCCCGCTCGTCACAGCCAAAGGAATCGACAACGGTCATCTTGTTCTGCGTGAGCGTGCCGGTCTTATCCGAGCATATTATCTGCGCACAGCCCAGGGTTTCCACGGCGGTGAGACGGCGGATAATGGCGTTTCGCTTTGACATGTTCGTAACGCCGATTGACAGCACCACCGTCACCACCGCGACCAAGCCCTCCGGGATGGCGGCGACGGCGAGGGAGACGGCTATCATGAATGAGTTGAGCACAACATCGAAATCCAAGCTGCCCGCGCGCAGAACCTGTACGCCGAACACCAGCGCGCATACGCCGAGCACGAGCCACGTGAGTATCTTCGACAGCTGCGCCAGCTTGAGCTGAAGAGGGGTCTGCCCATCCTTGGCGTTTGCCAGCGCGTCGGCTATCTTGCCCATCTCGGTGTCCATGCCGGTGCCGGTGATGACGGCTGTACCGCGCCCATAGGCCACGGTGCTGCCCATATAGACCATGTTGCGCCGGTCGCCAAGGGGGATGTCGCTTCCCTCGCCGAGTTCCAGCATGCGGATGACCTTTTCAACCGGGACAGATTCACCCGTCAGCGCGGCCTCTTCGATTTTCAGGCTCGCGCTCTGGATGATGCGCCCATCCGCCGGGACAGCGTCGCCCGCTTCGAGCATCACAACGTCGCCCACGACCAGCTCCTCACTCGGTACAGTGGTGAGCTTACCGCCGCGCAGAACGTGCGACACGGCGGCGGACATCTCCTGCAGGGCTTCAATCGCCTTTTCCGCCTTGCTCTCCTGATATACGCCGAGCACCGCGTTTACCAGCACCACGACGAGGATTATGATAACATCCGCAAAGCTCTCGCCCTCGACAACGGCGAGCACGCCGCTTATCGCCGCGGCAACGAGCAGAATAATTATCATCGGATCCGACATCTGCGCGAAAAAGCGCTTGATGAGCGGCTCCGACGGCGGCGAGCTGAGCTTATTTTTACCGTTTGCCTCAAGGCGGCGCGCGGCCTCCTCGCGGCTCAGGCCGTCAGCGCTGGTGTTCAGCTGTGCTAAAACGGCCTCTTTCTTCTCAAGATAATACTTCATTTACGCTCTCCTTCCCATGCAGCTCACAATATTTTACCACGCTGTAAAATAAAAAAAGAGACTTTTACAGCGAATTTTGCTGTAAAAGTCTCGCTTTATACAAACACTGTATCCGACCGGCCGAGTCCGCCGGGGCGAACCGAGATGACGACCTGTCAGCGCCGGAAAACCGGCTTAAGCTACTCCCTATTACGCGTGTATGGTAGCATATTCTCCCGCCGCGTGTCAACAATAATCCGTGAAATCTCTGTCTAAATCAGCAAAAATTCACATTTATGTAACAAAACGCAGGGTTTTATCAACAGGCGTTGATATTATACTAAAATCTGATTAAAACATTGAAAATGTTTTAATAGCCGCCGCAGCGGCGTAGATTTCGTATAAGACTTCTTTTGAAGCATCAACCGAGCGCAACTCGGCTCTTAGATGCTTCAAAAGTTCTGATTAAAATTGAAGATTTTAATCAGAGATTGGTATTACACGTTGAAGCGGAAGAGGGTCACATCTCCGTCGTGCATGACATAGTCCTTGCCCTCACTGCGCACTAAGCCCTTCTCCTTGGCGGCGGCCATGCTGCCACAGCTCTTCAAATCATCGAAGGCGACAATCTCCGCGCGGATGAAGCCGCGCTCAAAGTCGGAGTGGATCTTGCCCGCGGCCTGCGGTGCTTTCGTACCCTTGCGGATGGTCCACGCGCGGCACTCGTCACTGCCGCAGGTGAGGAAAGAAATGAGCCCCAGGAGAGAGTAGGAGCACTTTATCATCCTGTCAAGGCCGGACTCCTCAAGTCCCAGCTCTTCAAGGAACATCAGCTTATCCTCGTCATCTAACTCCGCCATTTCCTCCTCCACCTTCGCGCAGATGGGCAGAACCTGAGCGTTCTCCTCCGCGGCGATGGCGGCAACAGTCTTATAATATTCGTTCTCAGCGCAATTTGCCACGCCGTCCTCATCCATGTTCGCGGCATAGATGATGGGCTTTGTCGTCAAGAGGTCAGAGGTCATTATGAGCTCGCGGTCGTCCTCGTCGCAGTCAAAGCTTCTCGCGCTCTTGCCGGAATCGAGATGGGCGCGCAGTGCCTCAAAAACCTCAACCTCGTGCAGGAACTTCTTGTCACCCTTGGCGGCCTTTGTCGCCTTGTCAATACGGCGCTCGACCATTTCAAGATCAGCCATAATGAGCTCAAGGTCAATGATGTCAATATCGCGCTTGGGGTCAGTGCTGCCCTCAACGTGGATGACATTGTCATCGTCAAAGCAGCGCACGACGTGGACAATAGCGTCTGTCGCGCGGATGTTGCCGAGGAATTTGTTGCCCAGGCCCTCACCTTTGGACGCGCCCTTGACAAGACCCGCGATGTCGACAAATTCAATGACGGCAGGGGTGTACTTCTTGGGCTGGTATATC
>CAUABY010000230.1 GCA_958427375.1 uncultured Eubacteriales bacterium | reverse complement strand
CGATAAAAAGGAAGAGCCGATACAAGGCGAGGCGTAAACAATGCTTGATACTCTCAGCGAAAAAGCAAATAATCTCCCGCTGCTGCCGGGCGTATATATCATGCTCGACGAGCATGGAGAGGTCATATACGTCGGCAAGGCTAAAAAACTGAAAAACCGTGTCTCCAGCTATTTCCACGGTGAGCACCTGCCAAAGGTCGCCGCAATGGTGGAAAAAGTGCGGGATTTCAACGTTATAGTTGCCGGCAGTGAGTTTGAGGCGCTGGTGCTTGAAAACTCGCTTATTAAGCGCCACAAGCCCAAGTACAATATCCTGCTCAAAGACGACAAGGGTTATCCCTTTGTGCGCCTTGACGTAAAGAGTGAGTACCCAAAGCTCGGCCTTGCCAATAAGCAGGGGCATGACGGGGCGCGCTATTTCGGGCCGTTCGGCGGCCGCGGTCAGACGCATGATATTATAGAGACTGTGTGCCGTGCTCTCATGCTGCCAACGTGCAGCAAAAAATTCCCGCGGGACATAGGCAGGGAGCGCCCGTGCCTGAACTATCAGATGGGCAACTGCGCGGGGTGGTGCAAGGGTAAGCCGGATGAGGAGGAGTACCGCCGCCGCATGGCACAGGCCGTGCTTATATTGGAGTGCAAGAGCGGCGAGCTTACTTCTGAGCTGAAAGAGAAGATGGAGCAGGCCGCGGAGGAGCTTCGCTTTGAGCAGGCTGCGGAGCTTCGTGACAGACTGCGCGCTGTGGAGGGCTTGGAAAACCGCCAGCGCGTTATCTCCACCGCCTTTGCCGACACGGATGCGATAGGTTTTCAGCGCGGGGCGAAGAGCTGTTTTACTGTGCTGCACTTTGTGGAGGGCGACCTTGTCGGCAAGGACACTGAAATGATGGATGAGCCCTTGGAGGACGACGCGGAGGCGGTTGCGGATCTTGTGGTGCAATACTATACCGCACACCGCGGCGGCTGGCCGAAGTCAATTCTGCTCCCCTGCGAGATTGACGGGAAAGAAGCCTTGGAGGAGCTTTTGAGTGAGACCTCCGGCAGACGAATATATATAGAAACACCCAAACGCGGTGAGCGCATGCGCCTTATTGAAAGCGCCGCGCTGAACGCCCGCGAGGAAATCCAGCGCCGCACTACCGCCGCGCAGAGGACGAACAAAACCCTTGAATGGCTACAGAAAGCGCTGGGCCTCAGTGAATTTCCCAAGCGCATAGAGGCTTTTGACGTGTCAAACCTCGGCGATACCGGCATTGTCGCGGCAATGACCGTGCATATGGACGGAAAGCCCTTGAAGCGCGCGTATAAGCGCTTTCGCATAAAGGATATGCCTGTGCGTGATGACTATGCGAGCATGCGCCAGGCGGTTTACCGCCGCTTTAAGCATTATGTGGACGGAGACGAGAGTTTTTCACCGCTGCCTGAGCTGCTGCTGATTGACGGCGGAGATAACCACGCGAAAATGGCGCTCGACGCCATGCAGGAGCTAAAGCTCACTGTGCCGGTATTCGGCATGGTCAAGGATGACAGGCACCGCACGCGCGCACTTGTGAGCCCGGACGGGCGTGAGATAGGCATAAATTCAAATCAGGCAGTCTTTGCGCTTATAGGCGGCATACAGGAGGAAACGCATAGATTTGCCATTGAGTACCAGCGCCTCCTGAGAAATGAGGGCTATGCCTCGGTTCTTGATAAAATAGAGGGGGTAGGCCCCAAACGTCGTGCCGACCTTATAAAATACTTTAAATCCATTAAAGCGATAAAAGCAGCAAGTGTCAGCCAGCTCAGGCTCGTTGTGCCGAAAAATACGGCGCAGGCTGTGTACGATTATTTTCATAACGGAGAAGAAAAATGCGAGTGATAACAGGTTCCGCCAGGGGCAGGCGCTTAAAGACCCCGGAAAATTACGATATTCGCCCGACAACGGACAATGTCAAGGAGTCAATATTCAATATAATCCAGTTCGACATTGAGGGCAGAAAAGTGTTAGACCTTTTCGCGGGCACGGGTCAGCTCGGCATAGAGTGTCTCAGCCGCGGCGCGCAGAACGTTACTTTTGTAGATAACAGCAGGGAAGCGGTGGCAATAGTCAAGAAAAATCTGAAAGCCTGTGGTCTGAGCGCGCCGGTAATTCAGATGGATGCACCTGGCTTCCTGCGCGGATGCGGAAAATTTGACCTCATTTTCATAGACCCGCCCTATGACTCGGATTTGTACGAAGAAGTTCTGGAAATCATCAATTCCATTGACATATTGTCGGATGGTGGTATAATAATATGTGAAGCTCGCCGCGACAGGCAGCTTCCGGAGATGACTGAGCCATATAGAAAACTCAAGGAGTATAATTATGGTAAGGTCAAGCTCTGTAAATATGTTAGATAGTTAGTCAGGAGACACTTCATATGAGTGTTGCTATTTGTCCGGGCAGCTTCGACCCGATTACCTTCGGCCACCTTAACATCATTGTCCGTGCGGCAAAAATTTTTGACGAGGTTGTAGTTTGTGTGATGAAAAACACCGCCAAGACCTCACCGCTGTTCTCGGTTGACGAGAGGGCGGATATGGTTCGCCGCGTTGTTTCACAGTATGCAAATGTGCGTGTGGATACGCCGGAAGGACTTCTTGCTGAGTATGCAAAGCAGTATGAGGATGTGGTCGTGGTAAAAGGACTGCGCGCCGCGTCTGACTTTGACTATGAGTTTCAGATGGACCTCATAAATAAAAAAATCAATCCCAAGATGGAGACGATGTTCCTCACGGCGAGCACGAAGTATACTTTCCTCAGCTCGTCGGTCGTGCGCGAGATGGCCAAGTATGGCGCGGATCTGACCGGCCTTGTACCGGATGAGATAATAGGCGAAATCGAAAAGAAAGCTTTGCAATGGAGGACGTAATAATGGATAACAACACTGATATTATTGAATTGCTGGATATACTTTATGGTATGGTAACTGAGGCTTGGGGCGTTCCCCTCGGCAATGACAAGTGCATTATTGAGCTCGAAAAGGCTATAGATATAATTAATGAGATTAAGGCTAACCTGCCGAGCGCGCTTGCAGAGGCCAAGCGC
>CAUABY010000229.1 GCA_958427375.1 uncultured Eubacteriales bacterium | reverse complement strand
GCGACGAGAATCAAAACAGAGGAGAAAATAAGCGTATACTGAATGAGTAACAGCATTATTCTTTACCTCCTTTCTCAGTTTCCTCCACCGAGGCAGACGCTTTTTCTTTTTGCGCCTGCTTTTCTTCACGCTTTGCAATGCCGTTGTTGATAGCGTACTTGATGAACAGCACGAAGCCGCAGAGGTAAATGATGAGTGAGGATATGAGGTCGGATATCTGCGAGCAGTACATAGTCTTGTCGACATACGCGCCGCCCGTGGTGATATGCTGGATGAAGTACGAGGAGAAGATGGTGCCGATGGGGTTGAGGCCGCCGAGGAAAGCCGCGGCTATGCCGTTAAAGCCCATGCCGGGCACGGAGGAGGCCGTACACTGCCATTGCTCATAGTCAGTGAGGTACAAAAGCGCCCCGCCGAGCGCGGCAAGCGCTCCGGAAATGACAAGGGTGAGGATAATGTTGCGCTTTTCGGCCATACCGCAGTACTTGGCGGCGTTTTTGTTGTTGCCGGTGGCCTTGAGCTCATAGCCGAACTTGGTCTTGTCAAGCACGACGGCGATGATAATTGCGATAATTATGGAAAGCGGAATTGCGAGGGACACATAGCCGTTGTTGGCGAAAATCTTTTCAAGCCCCAGGCTTGGCAGCAGTGCCTGCGGCGCCTTGTCTCTGAGGTGGAAAGTGTAGGGACTTGTCGACTCTTTTACCCTGGTCAGTATCATGTTCGCGGTGTATAGGCCAATCCAGTTGAGCATGATGCCGGAGATAACCTCGTTCACATTGCAGTAGGACTTGAGCACGCCGACGATTGCGCCATAGAGCGCGCCGATGACGACTGCGAAGAGCACGCAGGCCACCCAGCCCCAGCCCCACGCGAGCGCGGCATAGAGGCTTGCGCACACGCCAACAACGTACTGTCCGGCCGCGCCTATGTTGAAAAGGCCGACCTTGTAGGCAAACAGCACGCTCAGCGAGCACATGAGCAAGGGCGCTGTTTTGACCATGGTGTTGCCGAAGTTTTTAAGCCTCAGGCTCGCCTTGGAATAGTGCATGAAGTTTTTCAAAACCTCCATGATAGCGTCCCATGCGCCGTTGGGGTTGATGAAAAGCAGCACTATGTAGCCTATCAAAAGGCCCATGATGATGCACAGCAGTGAAGCTATAAGAGACTGCACACCGTCATTTTTGAGGATATTCTTCTTTTTATTCATGCGCGCACCTCATCTCTCTTAGCGCCGGCCATGTACAGACCCATCTCTTCCTGCGTGGTCTTTTTCGGGTCAAGCTCGCCGACAATCTCTCCGTCGTGCATGACAAGGATGCGGTCGGACACGTCCATAACCTCATCCAGCTCAAGGCTGACGAGGAGCACAGCCTTGCCCGCGTCGCGCTGGGCAACAAGCTGCTTGTGTATGTACTCAATCGCGCCCACGTCGAGGCCGCGCGTGGGCTGCACAGCAATCAGCAGCTCCGGCCCCTTGTCGATTTCGCGCGCGACAATGGCTTTCTGCTGGTTGCCGCCGGACATGCTGCGCACCGTGGTAATAGAGCCTTGCCCGGAACGCACATCGTACTGCTCAATGAGCCTGTCGGAGTAGGCGCGGATGCTGCCGCGGCGCAGGAAGCCTAACCTGTCGGTAAACTCCGGCTCAAAGTAGCGCTGGAGAATCATGTTGTACTCAAGCGAGTAGTCGAGCACGAGGCCGTGCTTGTGGCGGTCCTCCGGGATATGGCTCATGCCCATGGTGCTGCGCTTTCTGATGGGGGCTTTGGTGATGTCCCTGCCGCAGAGGCTGATTTTGCCCTCCTTGACCGGCTCAAGCCCGGTCAGGCCATAGACGAGCTCAGTCTGTCCGTTGCCGTCAATGCCCGCGATACACACAATCTCACCCGCGCGCACCTTGAAGCTGACGTTTTTCACCGCGTCCTTTTTGTGTACCTTGGAGGCCACGGATATATTATCCGCCTCCAGCACCACATCGCCGAGCTTCTGCTCTCCCTTTTCCACGTGGAAATTGACATTGCGCCCGACCATCATGGCCGAGAGCTTTTCGATGGTGGTATCCCTGGTGTCAACGGTGCCGATGCACTTGCCCTTGCGCAGTACGGTGCAGCGGTCGGCGACTGTCATAATCTCCGCCAGCTTGTGGGAGATGAAGAGGATGCTCTTACCCTCCGCCGCGAGGTTTTTCATAATCTGCATCAGCTCAGCAATTTCCTGCGGGGTCAAAACCGCGGTCGGCTCGTCAAAAATGAGGATTTCATTGTCGCGGTAGAGCATCTTGAGAATCTCAGTGCGCTGCTGCATGCCGACGGTGATATCCTCGACAATGGCGTCCGGGTCGATGTGCAGGCCGTACTTTTCGCTCAGCTCCATGACCTTTCTGCGCGCCTCTTTCTTCTTCAGGAAGCCCAGCTTGTTCGGCTCCACGCCCATGATGATGTTGTCGAGCACGGAGAAGCACTCCACGAGCTTGAAGTGCTGGTGTACCATGCCTATGCCCAGCGCGTTTGCGTCGTTTGGGTCTTTTATTTTGACCTCCGCGCCGTCTTTTTTGATAATGCCCTCCTCAGCCTGATACAGGCCGAAAAGCACGCTCATCAGAGTGGACTTACCGGCGCCGTTCTCACCGAGCAGGGCATGAATCTCACCTTTCCTGAGCTGAAGGGTTATGTTGTCATTTGCGATTATTCCGGGAAACTTCTTGGTAATGTTAAGCATTTCTATTGCGTAAGGTTCCAAGGTTCGCCCTCCTTCCGTTTTGATGGCCCGCCGCGAAAACCTGTGATGCGGGGACGGAAACCACTATTACGTTTTATTATACAATATTCGCGTAGGCAAAGTAAAGAGCCGCGCGCACATTTTATTGTATAAAAGATAAAAAAGACAGGCTCTTTTGAGCCTGTCCGAGACTGTCAAAAAACCATGCTGCAATGCAAAGAAAACAGAGCAGCAGGGGAGCTTGAGGGGGCAAGGCCCGCCTCAAATACAATAAACCGCCGCCGAAAAGCCTTGATTTTCAAGGCCTTTCGGGCGAAGCTGCATTTTGATACCATCAAAATGCTCGGCGGATGAAGCGGTCAAAAAAGTCTGAAACAGGCTTTTTTGACAAGCTGA
>CAUABY010000228.1 GCA_958427375.1 uncultured Eubacteriales bacterium | reverse complement strand
GTAAAGATGTAAAACAAATACCCGTATAAACAGGCTCCAATCTCGTTAAGAGATTGGAGCCTGTTTATCATTTTCACCCTGGATTGGCATCCTCACCCAAGGCATCACGCAGTTTTTCAAGGGCGCGCTTTTCTATTCTGGATACGTATGAGCGGCTTATTCCGCACAAGTCCGCGGTTTCTCTCTGCGTTTTCGGTTTCCTGCCGTCTAAACCATAGCGCAGATTTATTACCATGCCCTCGCGCTGGGTGAGCACCGTGGCTATACTCTCGCGCAGGCTTCCACATATCTCCTCGCTTCCGATTCGCTCAGCCAAATCCTCTTCATACGCCACAACGTCCATCACCGAAAGCCCGTTTCCGTCGCTGTCAACATCCAATGCGTCAGACAGGCTCATATCGCCTGCCGTCTTTTTCTGCGCGCGAAAATGCATCAGAATCTCATTTTCTATACAACGGCTCGCATAGGTGGCAAGCCGCACCCCCTTATCTCCCTTATATGTATTTATCCCCTTTATAAGTCCTATAGTACCAATAGATATTAAATCGTCTACATCGTCTGTCTGCGTGTAATACTTCTTCATTATGTGTGCAACCAGTCTGAGATTGTGCTCGACAAGCTTATTGCGCGCCTCCATATCGCTGTGCTGTGCCCAGCGCTCCAAGTACTCTCTCTCCTCCTCCGCACTGAGCGGCTTGGGGAAGGAATCTCCGGGAGAAATACGCAGAATGAGCAGCAAGCTGTTCATCAGCAGAAGAATAGCAGTGTCAACCATATTTTCACCTCTATTCATAATATTTCTCCACGGCTCGTACAAATGCGCGGAAAAATTCCCGGAGTGACTAATCACTCCGGGAACGCATGTTTTAAATGCTTATATAAACTTATCTATCGCTTCGTTCAGCTCTTTAAGCTCGCTCTCATCGGCTGCAGCGCCGGCTATGCAGTGCTCAATATGATCCTTTAATATAATCTTCGCTGTGTTATTCAGCGCAGACCTCACAGCGGCAAGCTGTATCAACACCTCCGAGCAGTCGCGCCCCTCATCGACCATGCGCTTGACAGACTCAAGATGCCCTATGGCACGCGCAAGCCGGTTTATTACCGCCTTTGTCTGAGTATGGGTATGCGTGTGGCCGTGTGTGCCGTGTTCATGCGTATGTTCGTGGTCGTTATCATGCTCGTGCGTATGCGTTTGAACAGTCCCGTCGCTATGCACATGGGTATGTATCTCTTCTTCAGGAATATGCATTCGCCGCCCTCCTCTCTCTTGTTTTCTTCTTTTCAGGAATGGTGATTATATACTACTAACTAACTTGGAATTTGTCAATATGCAGCTGTTGAATATCTGTTTGGTATGAGTCCGGCCTTCATAAGCGCATACACGATGCTCGGCAAAAAAGCAAGCTGGACAATTATACCCGGCAGGCTGATTACAAAGCTGCCCATTATCCACGCCACCACTGAGTAGCCGCCGCGCGTAAAAATAAGCGCATTGGCAGCACCTGAAACCGCTCTGCCGCCAATCATAGCCGTCAGCATGGAGATATATAGGTCAGGATAGACTTTTTTTGTATGAACCGTCCGCATAAGGACTCCGGAAATCACACCATATGTAATGCACTCAAGCATCAGCACGGGGAGCAGCGTCGCCGGGGTAACACCGGTTATAACCGTTGACAGCAACGGCCCTGCCAGACCGCACAGCAGCCCATACGGCCAGCCGCACACGAGACCGCACAGCAGCACCGGGATGTGCAGCGGGCAATAGATGAGGCCGCCGTTTGGGAAAGCATAGAAAACAAGCGGCAGTACAACACAGAGCGCTAGGCATACTGCCGTTATTATAGACTTTTTTACAGATGACATTTCTCTCAATCAGCTCACTCCCCTGCTTATTATATCATAAGAGCAGGAGCAATTACAAATACAAATCAAAAGCGCCGTCCCGTGCATTTTTACCGCGAAAGCAGCGCACATTTAATTATAGAAATTTGCGGATGTCCACGGCAAGCTGTTCTTCCAGACTTATCAGGCGCTTTGTAATATTCTTGGAGGTTTCATCCGCCGCCTTATACTGGTTGAGATAGCGGCTCAGTGACTTTACACCCATATTGCAGCCATCTGTCATCAATTCAGCAATGGTATTATCCGAGCTGTCCAATCCCATTTTCACGCCGGTTTTTATCCATGACATGCCCTTGCTTATTGGGTTGGGGTCTTTCCCCTTATCATGGTAATTTTCCAGCAGCATCTCAACTTCATTCTTCAGTGCTTCGTGCTTGATTTTGCAATCTGCAAGACATTGCCTCAGCTCGTTGCTGCACACCTGCGGCAGTACCTCATCGATGGCCGTTACACCCATTTCAACACCCGCGTCACACTCGCGCAGCAGTCTTATAGTGTCCTGTTCAATCATTAAATTCAACCCCTTATCGTATTTTGTAAGATAGGGTTAGTCTGCGCGATTATATTTGTTTTATTCTTTTTTTAGTGAAGCTACACGCCGTAAAATGACAAGTCGTTGATAGCCGCGAGCGGCACATTGTGCGTCTGCTCGATGGCTGGATCCAAGTCGTGGTTCAAATGTACAATTTCCTATACGCTGAGGTTGCAAAACTCGGCCTTGACCGCAAGCATGTGCGCTGTGAGCTTTTCGGCGTGATAAAGAATCCATGGAATTCAATCTAAAGCCGTTCCCCGATGCGGTATTCTACCCCGTGCTGGAAACGGCCGGGATAGACAATCCAATCGTTGAGATCACAGGCGGCGTTAAGCGGCACAAATACTCCCCTCATAGCTGTAGACACACCTTTACCACTCTGATGAAGCGTGTGGACGCCCCCAGTAAAGACAAGCTGGAGCTTGTCGGCCACACGTCGGAAGAGATGCTCCGCTATTATCAGAATGTGGACATTGCCGACCTGAGAAAAATCACCAACGCCCTATAATATAGACTGCAATAGGAGAAGATTTTTAGATATTTCTCTATATTTTCCAAAAAATCTTTAAAAACGAACAACCCGCAAAGCATTGTACTATCAATACTTTGCGGGTTTTTCCTGGTCCGAGTGACTGGATTTGAACCAGCGGCCTCTTGAACCCCATTCAAGCGCGCTACCATCTGCGCTACACC
>CAUABY010000227.1 GCA_958427375.1 uncultured Eubacteriales bacterium | reverse complement strand
ACAGTAAAAAATACAAGGGGCTTTCACAGCCCCTTGACTTTATCCGGCTTTGGGAGGCGGCGCTATGGCTCTCGACAAGGAATATTTTGACGCGATCAACATTGACGTTGTAAAAAAGAAATATTATAACGCCAACAAGGTCAACGCCGTGCTTGCGGATATACGCAGTCAGGCGGAGACGATGCAGGCGGAGAACCTGAGGCTGCGCGCCGAGCTTGACGAGCTTAACAGCAAGCGCGACAGTATAGGCGCGGCCGTGCTGTCGGCACAGCAGATTTACCGCGAGATTGTGGACAAGGCAAATGTCCGCGCCGCTGAGATTGTGGCCGCGGCCGAGCAGGAGCGGGAAGAGCTCCGCAGCGAAAGCCTGCGCCAGCAGGAATACGCCGTGCTGCGCGTGGAAAATTGCTTCTCCTCTCTGCGTGAGCAGTATCAAAGCGCCATCGAGGCACTCAATACCGAGTGGCAGGACTTCCTCTGCGGATTGTATCCGCCAGATGACGATATGCCGGAGAGAGCGGCGCTCCCCGCCGATTTGGACGAGAAGCTCGCCGCCATCGCCAGCGGCCTGCGCGAGATGGAGAGCTGAAGCTGACCTGCCCACGGGGTGAAAAATACGCTTTATTATGGCTGATATTTAAGTGAATATGCACTGAAACCCGCCGCCGGAGGTGCAAGCCTCCGGCGGCGGGTTTGTATATGCGGCTTATATATGGTTTAATTCAGCTCATCGCATGCGCTGCTAAATCCGCCTCCGTCGGCTGTGAAGCAATACTTAGCCGTGCCCGTATCCGCTCGCACGGTGCTGATAATGATGTTTACAGTGCCGCCGTCCATCAGCACGTCTAAAAGCTGTTTGCCGGGACCGTCAGCCGAACTGCTGATTATTCCGGAATCGCCTATATTAAAGTTGTAGTAGGAACAGTGGTACTTGCCGAAAGTGCCCGGTGAGGCATTGGCAGAGCTGTCTTTGCCGAAAATATCTAAATAAACATTGATAACGTCATCCTTAGCGAAAATAACCTCGTTATTACCGTGCTCATAGAGCCTGAAAAAGAGCTCGCTTTGGGAACCGTCATAGCACAGCAGCGCCGTCAAATTGGCCTCATCTGCATCGGCGCGGCTGAATGTGCCCGCAAAAGTGCCGATCACATATGGACCGCCGCTGAAGCTGCCGGAATTATTGGCAAAAGAGCCGGTCACCCAATGACTTTTGGATATGCTGTTGTCAAAAGCCTCTTCCGCTCCTGGCGGCTCGATTCCGCCGCCTTGAGTGCAGGAGCAAAGGCTGAACGAAACAAAAAGTAACGCGATAGCTGCCGCAATTTGTTTTAGCCTTTTCATCTTGCCTTTTATCTTTCCCTGTTTAATTTACCCACCAGCTTATGAGCATACTAATAAGTGCAGTGCTATTAGATATAATAATGCTGTTGCGGTGTGTTTGTCAAGTTCGCTTTTAGTTAAAATAAAAGTGAGGACGGTGGTAGGCGTGCGTGAGAAAAAAGAAATCAATATTCAGATTGGAACACAGATAAAAACAGCCCGCGAGAGCGCGAAAATGACGCAGGAAACCCTTGCGGAACGCATAGATGTATCACCGCAGTATGTCTCGGATTTAGAGCGGGGAGTTGTCGGGGTCTCGATTGCGACCTTGAAAAGAATCTGCCTCGCTTTGGGTGTGTCAAGCGATATGATACTTTTCGGGGAGAGCGCGGGGGACGAATTTGCCCCGCTTTTGGAGAAATGCAGAAGCCTTTCCACAGAGCACGCCGCCATACTACGCGAGATAATGGAGAAGTACATCTGCGCGGTCACGCTGACGCGGGAGCGGGACAAATAAAAGTGACAGGCGCGGGACGCGAGAGTGCGCGGAATGGATAAGAAACTGCGCTGGTAGAGTAAGGCCCGGATGAATTTTTTGAAGTTCGTCCGGGCTTTTCGCTTTTTTAGATGGCGCGGCGGTGCCGTGGTGTCTCAGTAATTTTTGAACTTGGTCTGCGGACGGTAGAACTCGAAGATGACCGTGTCGCGCCCGGATTCATGCCGCGCCTCGTGCGAGGTCCAGCCGACGCGCATTGCGCCGAGCGCCTCGGAAAGGCGCACGGACAGCGGGCGGAAGCCTATGCGGTAGGCAATGAACTGCGGGCGGGCGAGCACGTTGAAGAGCGTGTGACCGAGTGCGTGCGCAAGCGGGGCGGAGGTAGTCTCAGCGTCATAGCAGCGCGGCGGCTGAGCGAGTTGACCGCGGAGCAAATCCTTCGCGTGACGGCGGAACCAGGCCACAATCAGCGGGTTGAAGCTCTCAACGCAGACCTCGCCGCGGTAAGAGCAGAGGATTTCATAGGTTTTCTCGCACAGCTCGCGGTTGGCGCGGCCATTTTTCAGCTCGCAGATGATGGGACTGCGCCCGCCGATTACAGCAAGAACCTCGGTAAAGAGCGGGATAGTATAACCCGTGCCGCAGAGGCTGAGCTGCCTGAGCTCGGCATAGTCCAACTCATCCACGCGCGCGTGGACGCCGCAGACGCGGTCAAGCGTGTCATCGTGAAAGACGACGACCTGCTTGTCCTTGGAAAACTGCACGTCAAGCTCTATGCCGTAACCGGCCTCCGCCGCGAGGCGGAAAGCCTCCAGCGAGTTTTCCGGCACGCTCATATCGCGGCTGTGAAGCCCGCGATGCGCCACATTAAGCCCCATGAACGGCGCTTTCTGCCGCGGCGCGGCCTTGCCGGGCGCGACGAGGAACATGAGTGCACCCATAGCCGCGCCGCCTATGGCCGCGCCCTTTGCCATCGCCGAGGCGAGCTTTTTGCAGTTTTTAAAATCTGTTTTCATAGATGAATACCTCAATTAATCAGTAGTCCGCCGTGGGCGGTGAGATTTGCCGGGGATTCCGGGGAACGCCGTGACGGCGAGTCAATCATCCGCGCCAAGCGCTTCTATGCCCTTGACGTTGCCGAGCTTGCTGGCCTTGATGTTCTTGACGAGCACGGAGAACACCACAAAACTCAGCAGGATGAGGACGGAGGAGTAGATGGGCAGAGCGCGCCACAAACCGGTGGCGTCAAACACAAAGCCGAGGAACACCGGGGTGATGGTCTGCGCGGACATGCTGGCGGTGTAGTAGTAGCCGGTAAACTTG
>CAUABY010000226.1 GCA_958427375.1 uncultured Eubacteriales bacterium | reverse complement strand
AAAGGATATCCCCCTTGATACACACAGATTATCTCACATGATTCTTTCCACATTCTTTCCGGCGTTAAATCAATTCTAACAGTTTTGAAAGAATTCAGCATCAGTCACCGCGCGGGAGAAAGACAGAGAAGGTGCTCCCCTGCCCCGGCGTGGAGCTGAGCTTGATGTAGCCGCCCTCGCCGGATACTATCTGCCGCGCGAGGTAAAGGCCGATGCCCACGCCGTCTTTGTCGCGGACGCTCTCAGCGCGGTCGAATCGGGAGAAGATTTTCGCCTGCTCGTGCTCTGCTATACCGGCGCCGGTGTCGCTGATATCCACGCGCGTGAAGAGCTCATAGCTTGAAGCATTAATAGTGATGCCGCCGTGCTCGGTATATTTCACAGCGTTATCTATTATATTGGCAAGCGCCTCCGCCGTCCACTTGGAATCAAAGACGGCGCTGGCATCAGTGTCCTCAAGGCGGAAGTACAGCCCCTTTTTCTCGGCGGCGGGGGCGTACTGCTCGGCAAGGCTTTCAAGCAGGAGCCAGAGCGGCGCAGTTCGCGGGGCGAGGCTTATAATGCCGTTTTCCATGCGCGAGAGCTTGACGAGCGCGTCAATGAGAAAGCGAAGCTTTTCCGTCTGGTGGTGTATGGCCTCCACATTCTGCCGCGCGGTGTCAGGCAAGTCCGCCTCCAACAGCAGCTCGCTGTAGAGGAGAAGATTTGCAATAGGAGTTTTCGTCTGGTGCGACACGTCCGAGACGAGGGTTTTTATTCTGTCCTTCTCCAGCGCCACATTGCGCGCGGATATGCTTGACGCCGCGAGATAGCGCGCAAAGCGCGCCTCAAGCGCCGAAAGCTCCGTCTCGTCAAAATCCATCTCCGTAAATGTGCCCTCAATGGCGGCGTCGAGCATGGAGGAGATTGTTTTCATGGTTTTTCGTCTGTGGCGGCGCTCGAAGAGCACGGCGGCAAGCGCCGCGGCAAGGCATAATACACCAAATATTACCCCCGCGCTATTCATCTTTTTTCACCCAAGTATAGCCTATACCATACACGGTTTTTATATATTCCTGCGCGCCGAGCTTATCGCGCAGGCGCTTGACCGTGACCGAAAGGGCATTTTCGTCCACATACTCCGCGCCGTCCGTCCAGATTCTGTCCACAAGCTCGGCGCGCCTGAGCACACGGCCCCGGTTTTCCACCAGCAGGTTGAGAAGCTTCTGCTCGGTCTTGCTCAGCTCCACGCGCTCACCGTTCGCGGAGAAGAGCATATTGGCAAAGTCAAAGCTGTAGCTATCTATTGTGACAGCGCCGCCGCGGGGCGCGTCCGCGCTCCGTCTGAGCTGGGTATTGACCCGCGCGCGCAGTACTGAGAGCGAAAAGGGCTTTGTGATATAGTCATCCGCGCCCTGTTCCAAGCCCTGCACCACGTCCATATCCGTGTCATTCGCGGTGAGGAGGATAACAGGCAGGGTGGGCGTGGCGCGCTTGATTTCGCGCATAAGCTCAAGCCCGCTCCCGTCGGGCAGGTTTATGTCCAGCAGCACGAGCGACACGCCGCCGAGTGCGAGCTGCTCACGCGCCGAGGCGAGATTTGCGCAGGATATCAGCTGCCGCCCCTCGGTTTTGAGCGCCTTGCAAAGCCCAGTATTCAATCCGCTGTCATCCTCAACTATTAAAATTTGCTCCACGCTGTTCACTCCCCGCTTAATTTCTTAATATAATATTATTTATACCACGCCGTAAGAAAGATTTAAAGGACTTTTATGTTTTGCGCAATCGCGTCATTTTCTGCATTTTTCAACGCAAAATCAAGTCAAAATAAACGTTTGTTGATAAAAGCATGTACTTTGACGCGTTATTATCAGACTTCACAGATTATTTTTTACTTGTTCAAAAAAAATCTTAAATCTTTTCATTCTTCTCTTAAAATTTCAAATTAGAATATAGCCATAAAAACAAAAAGCCCTGAATCATTCAGGAAAGAGAAGAAAGGAAAATTTATTATGACTAACAACATTAATCTTTACAACACTCTCGCCTCCGTTCTTGACTACCTCCAGATTGGCGCCGAAAACACCACCCTGCTCAGCTGCACTGCCGACAACGGCTGCTGCGAACTGACGCTCAGCACCGACTGGCTCTTCTACAACTGCTATGTTGACTGCGCAACCAGCGAGGTCCTTGGCTGTGACTGTGAGCCTCTCGCTGACGGCGGCTCCTTCTGCATGGAGTACGACGGCACGAACTGCGCCATATTGATGGAGGAGCTGAGCACCCTCTCCGCGTAAGCTGAGGGTAGAAGATATGAAAAGCGCCGGTACTTGGGATTTATTTCCGAGCGCCGGCGGTTTTTATGAAATAATCCTTGCGGATTATAAAAATTTTTTCGCAGAAAGTGAAATAAAATAAATCCCTCATACGCCTCAGCCTATTTCATAGCGCAAACTATTTCACATGCCGCAGGCATATTTCACAAATCCTTCAAGGGATTTATTTCATTGAAAAAGCCCGCCCCGGATGATAAAAAAACCAAATCAAAGCCCAGCGAAGCGGGTTTGATTTGGAAAGGAGGAGCAGCGGAATGAGTGCGCTCTGACTTTTGAAAAAAGTCGGAGCAAGCGATATGTAGCTTGCTCCGACGTGGTGCCAGTGGTGGGACTGCGACTCGTTTCGCTCCCTTGCATAAGTTCGGCTTGGCCAAAAATGCTTCGCCTTGCTCGCATTTTTGGAGCCTCACTTATCGAACCCGTGGGTTCTCGCCCCAACTATCACAAAAACCGGACACCCCGCAAGGGGGCGTCCGGTTTTGTGGTGCCAGTGGTGGGACTCGAACCCACACGATGCTGCCATCGGCGGATTTTGAATCCGCTACGTCTACCATTCCATCACACTGGCGTACAACAGAAGTATATTACATAGCGATGAAAATTTCAAGCATTTTCTTTCGGTTTCTTTGTCTATTTCAGTCCGCTGCCGTTTCCGCACCATTCTGCGCGGTGGTTTCGGTCTGCTTGGGTATAAACCAGAGGTTCATATCCGTGTCCAGATTTATGCCCGGCACGGTCTCCGTGAAGCTGTACTGCCACATATCGGAGGCGTAATAAAAGTTCGGGAAATTGCTCTCCGGCAGGGCAAACCAGAACATATAGTCAGTCAGGCGTGTC
>CAUABY010000225.1 GCA_958427375.1 uncultured Eubacteriales bacterium | reverse complement strand
GTTTCGCCGGCCTTTACAAAGGCCGCGGAATCCAAGGGCAGCGCCCTTGGCCGCGCTTCGCAAAGCGCGAAATCTCTTATCGAAATAAAAATCAGGAAAGGCATGGAAAACCCTATTAAGGGGTTTTCCATAAAGCCGTCAGGCTTTCACAATGCAATTCTGTAATCTACAAAGAATCCACGTAACAAGATAAAATCTAAAAAGTCTCTCCCTCCGTCAAAAATCTACGATTTTTGCCACCTCCCTCGTCAGAGGGAGGCAGTACAGAAACCTCAAATAACCCCCCAATTTATTAACATTCCCCTGTGGATTGTTAAAACCATTTCTGTGGGCAAAAAATGACCCACTCACCGTGTGGAAAACAGAAAAATTTCAAACATATTAACTAACATAAAAAACATAGTAATATCAACATCTCAACAGGGTTTTCCACAATTTTTTTTACTACTATTACTGTTACTAAAATAATATTATTTATTTATTGATAGAAAAAATTTTTCATAAAAATTTCTCAGAAAAGTCTATAAAGAAAAATCAGAGAAAAAGAAAAGAATAGAAAGAAACACAAAAGAGTATGGAGGAAAGAACATGAAATTTTCCTGTGAGAAATATGAGCTGCAAAACGCGATAGTGACAGCGTCGAGAGCGGCGGCGTCCAAAAGCCCGATTCCCGCTCTGGAGGGTCTGCTGATATCGGCGGGGAAGAGAGTGCGCATAACCGGCTATGACCTTAAAAAGGGCATATATACCACAATTGACGCTGAGGTCGAAATCGCGGGTCAGGTCGTCGTGGGCGCGAGGCTTTTCGGCGAGATGATACGCCGCATGCCGGACGGAATAGTCACGGTGGAGACCGACGAGAACAATAACGTGCGCGTGCAGTGCGGCAAGAGCGAATATAACTTCATGGGCATAAGCCCTGACGACTACCCGGAGATGCCGGTGGTTGAGGGTGTGAACAATATATCACTGCCGCAGAGCATACTGAAAAGCATGATAAATAAAACTATCTTCGCCGTGGCGACGAGCGAAATCCGTCCCATCTATACCGGCATACTCTTTGAGGTGGAGAGCGGGGAGCTGACGCTGGTGGCGGTGGACGGCTACCGCCTCGCAAAGCGCTGTGAGAAGATAGAAAACGCCAAGCTCGAAAAATGCACTTTCGTGGTGCCGAGCTCATCGCTTGCGGATATAGAGCGCATCTGCACGGACGAGGAGGGCGATGTGGAAATAGCCGTGGGCAAGAAGCACATATCCTTTGTCATGGGTGATACGGTGCTCATAAGCCGCAGGTTAGAGGGCGAATTTCTCAATTACAGAAAATCCATACCTGAGCAGTTCAAATACGAGCTGGAGGTAAACCGCGCGGAGTTCACCGCGGCGATTGAGCGCGTGGCGCTTATAGTGAGCGAGAAAAACATGAGCCCCGTGCGCCTTAACTGCGGCGACGGCGCAATAGACCTGCTCTGCGTTACGCCGATCGGCAAGGCTGAGGATATGTGCCTTTGCGAGGGCAGCGGAGAGGGCTTGGAGATAGGCTTCAACGCCAGGTACCTGACGGATGCGCTCAAGGCGGCAGGGGATGAGAAGCTTCTGATAAAGCTCTCAAGCCCGTCATCACCCTGCGTCATAGGCGCGGCGGGCGGCGGCGAGAGCTACACCTATATGATACTGCCCGTGCGCCTGAGAGCTGGAGACTGATTGGAAAACAGAAATTATGGAAAAAATAACTATTAATACCGAATATATAAAGCTTGATTCGTTTTTGAAGCTGGCAGTGCTCGTGGGAAGCGGCGGCGAGGCAAAGAATGTTATAAACGATGGGCTCGTTGAGGTAAACGGCGAGGTGTGTACGATGCGCGGCAGGAAGCTAAGAGCGGGCGACAAGGTGAGCTTTGCCGGGAACGAGCTTGAAGTCGCGGCTGAATAAGCCAGGTAAATTGAGCTGAATGAATATTGAATGAATATAAAAAAGATAGCCCTCAACGGCTTTAGAAACTACGAGCTGGATACGGCGGAGTTCGCGCCGGGGACGAACGTGATAAGCGGTGAGAACGCGCAGGGCAAGACGAATCTTTTGGAGTCGGTGTACATGCTCTCGACAGGGCGCAGCTTCCGCACGCGCTTTGACAGGGAGCTTGTGGGCTTCAGTTACAGCTCGGCGGATATACTGGCCGAGGTTGAAAGCCACGGACGCGAGCAGACAATAAGCATAGCATTAAGCCCCGGAACAACGAAGAAGATACTTGTCAACGGCGTGAGGAAAAAGGCGGCAGAGCTGTCGGAGACGGTGAACACCGTGCTCTTCTGCCCGGACGACCTCAACCTCATCAAGGAGGGCGCGGCGGTGAGGCGGCGGCTTATGGATAACGCTATAAGCCAAATCCGCCCGCGCTACGCCGAGTACCTGTCGGAGTTCAACCGCCTTTATGAGCACAAGACGCGCATTTTAAAGGACTGGCGGGATAAGCCCTCGCTGCTGGAGACGCTGGACGAATTTTCCGACGGGATGTGCCGGGCGTCGGCGCAGCTTATACGCTACCGCGCGTCGTTCGCGGCGCGACTGGAGGAGCAGGCGCGGCCAATCCACGCGGAGTTTTCCGGCGAGGGCGAGAAGCTTGAAATCCACTATAAAACCGTGAGCACCGTGCGCGACCCCTTTGCGAGCGTGAAGGAAATCTACTATGACATCTGCGAGCATCAGGAGCGGCACCGAAGCGCGGAGCTGAGCGCCCAGCAGTGCCTGACAGGGGCGCACAAGGACGACCTTGAAATCTACATAAACGGCTCGGCCGCGCGCTCGTTCGCCTCACAGGGGCAGACGAGGACCGCGGCGCTGTCGCTGAAGCTGGCGGAGCGGGAGATATTCCTTGACGAGACGGGGGAGTACCCAATACTGCTGTTGGACGATGTGCTCTCAGAGCTTGACGGGAAGCGGCAGGAGTTTGTGCTCAACAGAATCGGCGGCGGACAGACGCTGATAACCTGCTGTGAGGACGAGGGCATATCCAAGCGCACTGGCGGCAGGGTGCTGTTCGTGGAGAAAGGCAGGATAAGGTGATGTACCTGCACTTAGGCAAGGGCAGTGTGATTGACACCGCCGACATAATCGGCATATTCGACCTTGATATCAGCTCGCAGTCGCATCTGACGCGCGCGTTTTTAGCGGCGGCGGAGAAATCCGGGGCGGTAAT
>CAUABY010000224.1 GCA_958427375.1 uncultured Eubacteriales bacterium | reverse complement strand
AAATGCAGCTTCGCCCGAAAAGCCTTGATTTTCAAGTCTTTTCTGCGGCGGTTTAGAGTTAGATGCACCACATTATGCGCAAATTGAGTGCGTGGGCGAAACGATTGACCGCAGGGTCCGTGGATGCTATAATACGCGCAGGATTAAACGCTATGGAGAAACCGCATGAGAAGAAACGCCATTTTGAAATTACCGCTGCCGCGCGTATTGGCGGCGGTAGTATGTCTTTGCTGTCTGCCCGGCCTTGCGGCCTGCGGCGTGCAGGCGTCAGCACCGCCGACGGACGAGGAGACGGCGCTGACCGCGCCTGTTGAAAGCCTCGCGCAGGAGACGCCGGACGTTGGCGCGGGTGCGGGAGCGGGCACGGAGGGAGCACCTGATAGCGTTCGGGACTTGCCGGGCGCGGGTGCGGTGCAAAAGCCGGAATTATCTTCGCCGCCGACTGACGAAGAGATTATTACGCTCTATAGATATGCCGTCAGCCGAGCGTTACACTGGACGCTGCTGGGCGCGAGTGGAAATACGGGGCGGAGAACGACCTTAAGAATCTCTACTATAGCCTGCTGTCGCAACACCCGGAGCTGAAGTACGTATATGATATGAGCGCAGAGCTATCCGGCGATATGGCCGTATGCAGCTTTTCCTACATGCCATACAAGACCGGGGCATATGACGAGGCGGTGCCGGAGGGGTATGAAGAACTTGCAAGCCTGCACGACGCTGAGAGCTTGGCACAGGGCATGATTGGCAGGGCTGAAAGCCTGCGCATTGCCATAACGAATAGCGCGCTTGAGTTTGACGATTTGCAGCGGGCGGTCGCTCAGGCAGGCTATGGCTGGATAGTTTTTACACTGAGCCGGGACGGGACGGAAATTCTGGCCGCCCCCTCGCGAGGGTACTCGCTTGAAGAATGTGTTGACAACATCAACGAGAGCAAGCGCATTGCCGGGGAAATACTCGCGCAGATTCTCAGCGGCGGCTTGAGCGACATGGAGAAAGCCGAGGCCGCGTACTCCTATATAACAGCAAACGTCGCCTATGATTTCAGCTACTACTCCAACAGGGACGACATGCCCTTTACCGCGACAGTTGCGCTGGGAGCACTGCGGGATAATCTGGCGATTTGCGGCGGATATTCCCACGCCTTTGAGACCATGCTCGGCCTATGCGGCATTGAAAACTACACGGTGTCCGGCGTGGCGCAGGGCGAATACCACGCGTGGAATTACGTTATTATAGACGGTCAGGGCTTCTACTGCGATCCCACCGCCGACCGCGGCGGCGCAATGCGGCACTTCATGCTGACGGCGGATGAGCTGAGCGCCCTCGGCGGGTACACATGGGACGCCGATTTCTATGATAATCTGCGCGGATGATGCGGGCGCGTGGAAAAATATTTGTATTTTGCTCGGTTTGGGGCTGGCTTCGCCGTCGAAATGCAGTGCGGCTTCGCCTCATAACGAGCGGATTTTATCATTATTCATAATTTTTTAAAAAAATGTTGCATTACGCTATTTAGTGTGCTATAGTGTGCTCACAACAAAATATATCCATAGAAGCGCGCAGGATGCAAAAACTGTGCGTGGAGGAAACTCTGGAGAATCCCTTTTAGGGTGCCGAAGGTGCAAGGCCGTATGGTCGAATCTCTCAGGCTAAAGGACAGAGCGGGTATTGGCATTTCAGGGTGCCTATGTCCTATCCAGAGTTGCTGTTTTGTCGGCAACTTTATTTTTTATCAGGAGGTAAACCCATGTCACTACTCAGTATTGTTCAGAAAATCAACATGTACCTGTCGGACTACATCCTCATTGTCCTGCTCATAGGTACCGGTCTTTTCTTCTCGATAAAGACAAAGTTTGTGCAGGTTCGCTGCTTTAAAGAGGGCTGGCACCGCACATTCGGCAGCTTCTCCCTGCATGGCGGGAAGCAGAAAGAGGGCATCAGCTCCTTTCAGGCGCTCGCCACGGCTATTGCCGCGCAGGTCGGCACGGGCAACATTGTCGGCGCCTGCGGCGCTATTTTGATAGGCGGCCCCGGTGCTATCTTCTGGATGTGGATAATCGCCTTTTTCGGCATGGCAACCATCTACTCTGAGGCTGTGCTCGCCATAGAGACGCGGCAGGTCGATAGTGAGGGCACCATTCACGGCGGCCCAGTGTACTACATCAAGCGCGCTTTCCCCAACGCTTTCGGCACTTTCCTTGCGGGCTTCTTCGCAGTCGCCATTATTCTCGCGCTCGGCTTCATGGGCTGCATGGTGCAGTCCAACTCCATCGGTGAGACCGCAGGCAACGCGCTTGGCATCCCGCCTTGGATAATTGGTATTGTCGTTACTATAATCGCGGGCGTCATTTTCCTCGGTGGTATTCAGCGCATCGCCTCCGTCACTGAAAAAATGGTGCCCATCATGGCGGTTTTGTACATCATCGGCGGCCTTGCGCTGCTCGTTGCCAGAGCAAAGTATCTGCCTGAGACGATAGGCATGATTTTTAAATATGCCTTTGTGCCCAACGCCATCATAGGCGGCGGCATCGGTTACGCACTTAAGACGGCAATCAGTCAGGGCGTCAAGCGCGGCCTCTTCTCCAATGAGGCCGGTATGGGCTCAACCCCGCACGCGCACGCGATGGCAAACGTGAAAAAGCCGCACGATCAGGGCGTTGTGGCAATGATTGGCCTCTTCTTCGATACCTTCGTCGTGCTGACGATGACCGCGCTCATCGTTATCTCCACCCTCTATGCCGGTGACGGCATCCTCGCCTCCGGCGCGGCTGAGGGCGTGGCAAAGACGAACATGGCGCAGATGGCATTCTCAATAGTTTTCGGTGAGACGTTCGGCTCATGGTTCGTGGCTATCTGCCTGTTCTTCTTCGCATTCTCCACGGTTTTGAGCTGGAATTTCTTCGGCAAGGTAAACGTTATCTATCTCTTCGGCAAGAAGGCCGTCCCGGTATACTCCGTGATTGCGCTCGTATTCATCTTCCTCGGCTCCTGCCTCTCCAATGACCTCGTTTGGGAGTTGATGGATATGTTCAACCAGCTGATGGTTCTGCCGAACGTTATAGCGCTTATCGCGCTCTCCTCCCTTGTTGTCGCGGCGGCCAAGTCCGGCAGCGGAGACGATTTGAGAAAATAAGCGCTGCTGTCAATCATACAATCACACAAATAATCACTCCGATACGCAAAACACCTGCTGTCCGA
>CAUABY010000223.1 GCA_958427375.1 uncultured Eubacteriales bacterium | reverse complement strand
TGGACTCCGCGTCGTCATCAAGCTCAGTCTCAGCGGCCTGAATATCCTTTTCGATATGGCTGAGCACGGCGCTGTCAAGCTTCACCTGCTCCAGCACCTTATCATCACGCTCAAAAATTTTGATGGCATACCAGCGCTGCTGCTCCTCAGGCATGCTGTGTACAGCGGCCTCTTCGATGTGAGCAAGCGCGTGCTCCACCGCGCCGGAAAAGGTGTGCATGGGCACGGTTTTTTCGTTTTGGGCAGCGTCAATGGCCGCCTCAGCCGCTTCCATCACACCGCTGCCCTTGAGCGCGGAGATTTCCACCACCTTGCAGCCCAGCGCCCGCGAAAGCTCGGCAGTATCTATGCAGTCACCGTTCTTTTTGACAATATCCATCATGTTGACCGCCGCCACAACCGGGATTCCAAGCTCAGTGAGCTGAGTGGTGAGATAGAGATTGCGCTCAAGGTTGGTGCCGTCGATTATATTCAAAATCGCGTCCGGGCGCTCGCCGATGAGATAGTTTCTCGCTACGACCTCTTCAAGCGTATACGGCGAGAGCGAGTAGATACCCGGCAGGTCAGTGATTATCACGCCATCATGCTTTTTGAGCCTGCCCTCCTTTTTCTCCACCGTTACACCCGGCCAGTTGCCAACAAATTGATTGGAACCTGTGAGCGCGTTAAACAAGGTCGTCTTTCCGCAGTTCGGATTACCCGCAAGTGCTATTCGTATATCCATTTTCTTTCCTCGCTTTCTTGATTAGCAGTTGCTAACCGCAGTTTTGAAATAAAAGGGGTCCGTGCCCCCGTGTTTAACCGTTATTCAACTTCAATCATTTCCGCGTCGGCCTTGCGGATGGAGAGCTCATAGCCCCGCACCGTGACCTCAATCGGATCGCCCAAGGGGGCGAGCTTTCTCACCGTGACCTCCACGCCCTTCGTCAGCCCCATGTCCATTATCCGCCGCTTGACAGCGCCCTCGCCGTGCAGCTTCACGACCTTGACAGCCGCTCCTATCTTTGCATCTTTCAGTGTTTTCATTGCTTTCCTCCTGATTATTTTTTGCTTTGCCTCAAACCATGATTTTCTGCGCCATTTCCCTGCTTATGGCTATGCGGGACTCCTTGACCTTGACAATTACATTCCCGCCCATGGCGCTAATGACCGTCACAGCTCCGCCCACGACAAAGCCCAGCGTTTCAAGATGTGCTTTGACCTCTCGTTTCCCGCCGATTTTCTTGATGATGCTTTCCGCTCCAATATCCGCAAATGTCAGCGGCATCATATATCCCACCTCCTTTAACAGTCTGTTTTGTTGCGATTAGCAGCAGCTAACTGATTGCTTTTAATTTTGGTTAGCTCTCGCTAACCAAGTAGCATTATATACATAGGTTTATCTATTGTCAAGAAATTTTTTCTTTTTATCATTTATTTTTCTGTGCTGTCGGTTTATATCGTCTGCTCTTTTGCAAGCTCGGAGGGGCGCGTGGTGCGTAAAGATGTGGAGCATGGGTAGATTTCTTCACATTTATGGTGTATACTAAGATTTTAAATTGTTAATCGGCTGAGCAAATGGCACAGCGGACACGAAGCGGAGCGGAGGTACAAATGAAGAAAGTTATTCTATTCATAGCGATGAGCCTTGACGGGTACATTGCCGATAAAAACGGCAATGTTGACTGGCTTCAAGGTCAGGGCGGCGAGAGTGAAGATATCGACTCTTATTCTGAATTCATAAAAGATGTGGACACCGTGATTATGGGCTGGAACACCTACAACCAGATTGTTACAGAGCTTTCACCTGACGAGTGGGTGTACAGTGCGCTCACAACCTATGTTGTCACCCACCGCGAGCATGAGTCTACTGAGAATATCAGATTTGTGAACGAGGATTTAGCGGGGCTTATAGACAGGCTGAGGCGGGAGGATGGAAAGAGCATTTGGATTTGCGGCGGTGCCAATACAATACAGCAGTTGGTGCGGCTGAACATGATAGACTGCTACTACATAACCGTCATTCCGACGCTTTTATGCGCCGGTATCCGGCTTTTCGACAACGGCGCGGCGGAAGAAATTAAACTGAAGCTGATAAAAACACAGTCATACAACGGCATGACCGACTTAGTTTACATAAGACGGTAAAGTGAAGTCTAATCCGACACAGCGGGACTTATGAAGGAGGGGTGCGTCCATGAAATTAAACGCAGTACATCACATTGCGATTATTGTATCTGACATTGAGGCGGCAAAGGATTTTTATGTCCACAGGCTTGGGTTTGAGGTAATCAGGGAGAATTACCGCGAATCCCGGCTGGATTGGAAGCTGGATTTGAGGCTTGGTGAGGGCGAAAATGCGGTTGAACTGGAGATTTTTGCTGAACTAAACCCGCCAAAGCGCGTTAATAGGCCCGAAGCCTGCGGTTTGCGACATCTGGCCTTTCGCGTGGAGGATGTTGCCGAGGCCGTGGATGATTTGAAAAGCCGCGGCATTGAGTGCGAGCCCATCCGCTATGACGAGTACACGCGCAAGAGAATGACCTTTTTCTTTGACCCCGACGGTCTGCCGCTGGAGCTGCACGAGTAGATTGAGAGGAATCAAACATATCATTAGAAAGGCTGATTTATCAAATTGATGAGTTGGTCCTTTTCACTTTTATTTCAATAAACTCTCCTTATCTGCAAATTTAACAACATCTTCAACTGACACATTGTGCCTCTTTGCAATTGCTCTGTATATTTTTTCCGTATACGCTTTATTGCCCCCACATTCAGACCAGTATAGCGGTCAATATTTGAGCTGAGTATAGCATAAAATATGATTAATATCGGCCAATACTGGTCTATTCACCGGCTTATTGAGTGGATAAAATGATGGGAGTGAGAGAATAGAGCAGAAGTTAAGGCGCGACCTCAACATGGGTGATAACCTGCGAAAGCTCCGTCTCGATTACGGTGTGTCGCAAGAGAAGCTGTGCGCAGAGCTTCAGCGGCACGGCTGCGATATTGGCAGAAGCACCTATGAAAAATACGAAATGGGTGAACTGAACATCCGCATAAGCGTACTTGTTGCACTGCACAAAATCTATTCTTGCTGCTATGACGCTTTTTTGATGGACTGGACAGAGAATAAATCAAAAAATCCAACGGAATGGCATGTTACCATTTCCGGTGGATTTTTAATTCAGTATATTTTTTGGCTCTGAGTCAATAGTTGGGGTAGA
>CAUABY010000222.1 GCA_958427375.1 uncultured Eubacteriales bacterium | reverse complement strand
TGGTCATCATTGGGATGAACCTTCAGGTGCTCAGTCAGCTCACGAATGCGCTGAGTGAGAATGGCAATCTGAACTTCGGGAGAACCCGTGTCGCCCTCGTGTGTGGCGTTGTCGGCGATGACCTGAGTCTTGACTTCTTTGGTAATCATAGTGGTTATACCCCTTTCAAATAAATACTATACCCTGCGTCTAAGCAAAGGGCGGAAAGGCTACCGCGTGGGCGGCATGACCCCCAAGCCGAGAGCGCGGGCGCATACTCATGTATAATAACACCGTGCGCGCATGATGTCAAGGTTTTTACCGGCAAAATGCGCGGACGGCGGCTGAGTTTTTATGCGTTAGGCGCGGTTTTTCATCACGCTCTTCATTCTCAGGCTGTGGTCGAGAATGCGCTTGCGCAGGCGCAGGGACCTGGGCGTGACTTCGAGAAGCTCATCATCCGCAAGGAACTCAAGGCACTGCTCAAGGCTGAGCTGCTTTGCCGGGACGAGGCGCAGCGCCTCGTCCGAGCCGGAGGCGCGGGTGTTGGTCAAATGCTTTGTGCGGCAGACGTTTACCGGCACATCGTCACTCTTCGGGCACACGCCCACCACCATGCCGCCGTAAACCTTCGTGCCGGGGGTGATGAACATTGCGCCGCGCTCCTGCGCGTTCCAGATGCCGTATGCCACCGCCTCGCCGGTTTCCCAGGCGATAAGGGAGCCGGTTGCGCGGCGGTTGATGTCGCCCTTGAAAGGCTCATAGCGCTCAAACACGCTTGCGAGTATGCCCTCGCCCTTGGTGTCGGTCAAAAATTCGTTTCTGTAGCCGAAGAGGCCGCGGGAGGGCACAAAGAACTCAAGCTTTACGCGGTTGCCGACGGGCATCATCTCAATAAACTCGCCCTTGCGCGCGCCCAGCTTCTCCATGACGGCGCCCATGTACTCACTCGGCACGTCTACAACGACGCGCTCAATCGGCTCACAGCGCTTTCCGTCTATCTCCTGATACAGCACGCGCGGGGGAGAGACCTGGAACTCGTAACCCTCGCGGCGCATGGTCTCAATGAGGATGGAAAGGCTCATCTCGCCGCGCCCGGCGACGTTGAAGCTGTCGGTGCTGTCCTCCATGTCGGTCACGCGCAGGGAGACGTCCTTCAGCGTCTCACGGAACAGGCGCTCGCGAATCTGGCGGGATGTGACGAACTTGCCCTCGCGCCCGGCAAAGGGGCTGTCGTTGACGGAGAAGGTCATCTCCAGCGTGGGCGCGCCGATCTTGACGAAAGGCAGAGCCTCGGCGTGGCCGCGCGCGCAGATGGTGTCGCCTATGGTGATGTCGCCGATGCCGCTCATGGCGATGATGTTGCCCGCGCCGACCTCGGTCACGGGGACGCGGTTGAGCCCGTCAAACTCGTACAGGGACACGGCCTTGGCCTTGACCGGCTCGTCATCGGAATTGTGGTAGTTGCAGACTTCGATTTCGTCGTTCTGCCTGATGCGGCCGCGCTCAATGCGGCCGACGGCGATGCGGCCGACGTACTCGTTGTAGTCAATGCTGCTCACGAGCATCTGGAAAGGCGCGTCGAGATCCATCTCCGGCGCGGGGATGTAGTCAATAATGGTCTTGAAAAGCGGCTCAAGGTCGGTGCCGGTGACTTCGGGGGAGTAGCTGGCGGTGCCGTTTCTGCCGGAGCAGAAGAGCATGGGGGAGTCAAGCTGCTCGTCGGTGGCGTTGAGATCCATCAAAAGCTCAAGCGTCTCGTCAATGACCTCGTGGATGCGCGCATCCGGGCGGTCAATCTTGTTGACGACGACGATGACGCGGTGGCCGAGCTCCAGCGCGCGGCTGAGCACGAAGCGCGTCTGCGGCATGGGGCCCTCGGCGGCGTCGACAAGGAGGATGACGCCGTTGACCATCTTGAGTATGCGCTCCACCTCGCCGCCGAAGTCGGCGTGGCCCGGAGTGTCGACTATGTTGATTTTTGTGTCGCCGTACCACACGGCGGTGTTCTTCGCCATGATGGTGATGCCGCGCTCACGCTCAAGGTCGCCGGAGTCCATAACGCGGTCGACAACCTCCTGATTTTCGCGGTAAACGCCCGACTGCTTCAAAAGCTCGTCGACAAGGGTGGTCTTGCCGTGGTCAACGTGGGCGATAATTGCAACGTTTCTGAGTTTATCCAATTGAATTCGCTCCCTTTTCACTCGGTGCGGCAGCAGGCTTCGCGCTCCGCCGCGCCGTCTAAGCCTCGTGGCTTATATATTTTTATATTCTAACACGAAATCGAATTTTAACACCTGCGGCGGGAAATTGCAACAGAAAACGCTTGATAAATCGAGATTTTTTGCAAAACAACAGCTTTTACCCCCAAAGCGGCAAGACGGCTGTTGAAAATGCGCGCAATTCGTGGTATCATCAGCCGTGAAATCAAAGAGCGAAACGGAGATTAATATGTCTGACAACTTCTTCGCCTACATCTCGCGCATGCGCTACATCGGCCGCTGGAGCCTGATGCGAAACGCCATGCCCGAAAACATACAGGAGCACAGCCACATGTGTGCGGTCATTGCCCACGCGCTGGCGGTCATCTGCCGTGACGTGTTCGGCATCCCCTGCGACCCCAACGAGTGCGCCGCCGTCGCGCTTTTTCACGACTGCTCGGAGATACTCACGGGCGATTTGCCAACGCCGATAAAATACCACAACGACACCATCCGCGACGCTTACAGGCAGGTGGAGGCGCTGGCGTGTACAAAGCTTTTGAACACGCTGCCGGAGGAGCTTCAAGGGGCGTATGAGCCGCTGTTGACCGGCGAGACGCAAAAGCGCACACACGACATTGTGAAAGCCGCGGACAAGCTATCGGCCTACATCAAATGCATAGAGGAGCGGCGCGCGGGCAATGATGAGTTTGTCTCGGCGGAAAAGCAGACGCGCGCGGTACTGGAGGCAAGTCCCCTGCCTGAGGTGGGCTATTTTCTGAAAAACTTCATCCCGGCCTTTGAGCTGACGCTTGACGAGCTGGGCACAATAGAGGAGAGGTAGTGTAATAAATCACACTCAGCTTGTCAAAAAAGCCTATTTTAGACTTTTTTGACCGCTTCATCCGCCGAGCATTTTGATGGTATCAAAATGCTGCTTCGCCCGAAAAGCCTTGATTTTCAAGGCTTTTTGGCGGCGGTTTATTGTATTTGAGGCGGGCCTTTTCTCGCTGCGGCTCGGTCACGG
>CAUABY010000221.1 GCA_958427375.1 uncultured Eubacteriales bacterium | reverse complement strand
CACTCAATGGTGATAGGCTCAACACCGAAGTCAGCAACGAGCTTGTCAAGACCCTCCTTGGAGGAGTCATAGAACGAGCGGTCACCAAACTTACCTGCGACAACGACCGCTACCTTGAGCGCGTCGCTGTCAGTGGTAGTGTTTGCGGGGGCGTCATTTCCGCCGCAGGCGGTCAGAGCCACGCAGCTAAACGCCATTACAAGGCAGAGAATCAACGCAAGTGTCTTTTTCATAGAATATACCTCTTTTCATTTTAATATTTCAGCATAAGCTTAATTTGATTATACAATCTTCGCCGTGATTTAGCAAGTGAAATCGGCTATTGTTTCAACTTAAACAAAAATTAAATAATATTAAACAAAGCTTAATTGTATTCGTGCGGGCCGGATGATATAATACAGCCCGCACCCAAGATGAAAATTCAGCCTATGGAGGTTTAGTGTGAAAAATCACACTATTATTAAAAACGGCGCGCCGCTCGCCGCAAAGCGGCAACCGCGGCACATGCCGAAAATCTCCGTTCAGCCGCCGGCGGAGATTTTCATACCTGCCTGTGCTGACGAAAAGCGGCAGAATGGAGATTAATATGAGATTTAGAATTAAGAAATTGACGGCGCTGATGCTCGCCGCGGTGATGCTTCTGGGGCTTGCGGCCTGCGGCAATTCCGACGCTGACAGCGCGGACAAGACCACCGCGAACAGCAGCAAGGCCGACAAGGCCGCCGAGACGCCCGCGCCAGAGTTTGGCTACAGGACGGAGTACAAAGACTTGGAGCTGGGCGACGCTAACGTTGTCTGCATGGCAGACGACAGCTTATACTGCCAGCGCTATGAAAAGATTGGCGAGAACATACCCGACGGCGTAACGCCGGAATTTGAGGGGCAGTACGACATTCTTGAACTTCGGCTGGACAAGGTCGGCTTTGACGGGGATACGACTGAGCTTTCGGACTTCGTCCCGCTCGCGTCCGACATTGAGAATGACGGCAAGCGCGACTATGTTGTAACGAACAGCATCCATGCCGCCGCAGTCGGCGAGGACGGCAATCTTATCGTAATTGAGAACGTGTACACCTCATATTCTGAGGCGCCGGAGGAAATCAAGGCCGACAACAAGGAGTATTTTGACTACACCAAGGACTCGCAAAAATACTACGTCCGCGTGCTTGACGCCACGGGCGCAGAGCTCAGCCACTGCGCGGTCAGCCTGACCGACAGCTCCGAGTATATAAGCGATCTCGCCGTGGATGCAGAGGGCAACTGCTATGTAAGCACCGACAGCAGAATATACGTCTACTCCACAGCTGGTGAGGAGCTCTGCACCTGTGAAGCGGGCGGATATATCTACTCCATTGCGAGCGCCAAAAACGGTGATGTATACGCGCTTTTATATGAGGCCAACCTCGTTTTGCGCAAGGTTGATTTGAGCGCAGGAGAATTGAGCAGTACATCTATCCCCGTTGAGGGCTACGCCTTTGAGCTAACCAGCGGCGGCGGGGATTATGACTTTTACTACACCGACGCGCGCGGCGGATACCTTTACGGCTACTCGCTGGAAAGTGAGAGCTTTGAACAAATCCTCAGCTGGCTTGACTGCGACATAAACGGCTATGACGTTAACAGCATGACCATAGCGGACGACGGAAAAATTTACGCACTGTCCACGACCTACAACAGCCGCACTGATGAAATTCTCTATGAACTGTCAACAGTGGAGCGTGTGCCTTATGAGTCACTGCCGCAGAAAACGCACTTGACCTTGGCAACTGTGAACTCCAGCCTTGCCTCGCAAAACGCCGTGCTCAAATTCAACCGCGCAAACGACAGCTATCACATTGATTTGGTTGACTACTACACGCTTGTCGGCGACGGCAGCAGCTATGAAGATGCCATCACCAAGCTCAGCACCGAACTGATGGCCGGAAATCTGCCGGATATGATTGACCTAACTGACCTTCCATACCGGCGCTACGCCGAGAAAGGCATACTTGAGGATTTGTACCCCTATATCGACGCGGACAAGGATTTGAGCCGCGACGACTTCTTTGAGAATGTACTCAATGCCTATGAGGTGGACGGGAAGCTTTACACCTGCATCAGCAGCTTTGTCATTGCCACCTTGCAGGGCGCAAGCTCCGTTGTCGGCGACACGCCAGGCTGGACTTATGACGATTATTACGCCGCGCTTGCCTCCATGCCTGAGGGCTGCGAGGGGCTTGATGTGGGCGTTACCCAGTATCAGATTTTGAATGTGTGCCTTGCCATTGACCTGCCGAATTACCTCGACTGGTCTACCGGCGAGTGCCGCTTTGAAAGCGACGATTTCAAAGCGCTGCTTGAGTTTGCCAAGAGCTTCCCCAGCGAGGAGTCTATGGAGGGCTATGAGATGAGCGCGGAGGACAGCGCACAAACGCGCATTTCACAGGGCAAGCAGATGCTGCAAGCCGTGAATCTTGGCACCTTCTATGAGGACGGAAGCCATAATATTTTCGGCGGCGACACGACCTACATCGGCTTCCCCAACGCCAAGGGCGACTGCGGCAGTGTGATGACCGGCTATGGCAGTTACGCCATGACGAGCACTTGCAAGGACAAAGAGGGCGCATGGCAGTTTTTACGCATGATACTCTCTGAGGACTATCAGCTTGGTCTGGACACGTTCCCGGTGAACAAGTCCGCCTTCAACACGCTGCTTGAAGAGGCCAGGGAGATTAAATACGAGCGTGACGCCAACGGCAACTACAAGCTTGACGAGAACGGAGAGCGCATCCGCGAGGTCATAGGCAGCTACACCGACGGAACGAACTATTATGACATGTACAGTGGCATAAGCGAAGAGTTTGCCGACGATATTTTAGAGGCCATTGAGTACACAACAAAGGCCGTTGAGTTTGACACCATCATAACCGACATAGTTTATGAAGAGGCTCAAGCCTACTTTGCCGGGCAGAAGAGCGTGGACGAGGTTGCAAGGCTTATCCAGAGCAAGGCCAACATCTACGTCAACGAGCAGCGCTGATATTTGTGGAACAGCGTAGCTTTTAATATAGATATAGAAGCATCCGGGGCAGGTCATCTGTCCCGGATGCATGAGACTGTCAAAAAACTATGCTGCAATGCAAAGGAAATAGAGCAACAGGGGAGCGCGAGGGGGCAAGGCCCGCCTCGTGTACAATAAACCGCCGCAGAAAAGACTTGAAAATCAAGGCT
>CAUABY010000220.1 GCA_958427375.1 uncultured Eubacteriales bacterium | reverse complement strand
AAGTTGGGTGTTGATGGACGTTCGTCCACCTACCCCAACTTTTAGTTTAGTACCGTATTTTATTTGCTTTCGGCACCCTTTACGCCCTTGACCCACTTTTCACACATTCTGTAATACATGGACATGTCTCCGACCTGAACAATATAGTCCGCGCCGCAGTCAAACCAAGCGAGTGTATCCTCCGGGTCTACACCGAGCATTCCTGAATAAACGCCCTTGGCCTTTGCTTTTTTTATCATTTCCTTGATGGCGTCCTTCACTCTTGGATCATCAAGCTGCCCCGGTATACCGAGAGACACTGAAAGGTCATACGGGCCAAAGAAAACAAACTCCACGCCCTCAACATCCAAAATGTCCTCAAAGGCATCCACGCCCGCCTTTCCTTCAATAAGCAGGACAACTGCCACATCCCGGTTTGAATTCTCAAAATAATGCTCGCTCTTCCCGGTATAACGGTTAGCGCGGACATAGGGGCAGGCGCCGCGTTTGCCGTCAGGCGCAAATTTTGCCCACTTTATGGCCTCTTTCGCGTCCTCAACGCTGCTTACGCCGGGGATAACAACGCCCGCGGCCCCGCTGTCGAGCGCGTATTTTATGGACGTCTCGTTGATATTTGGAACACGAACCAGCGGAATGCAGTCAAAAGTCTCCGCCGCTCTTATCAGGTGGGCGTTGGTTTCGCCGCTCCAGCTGCCATGCTCGTTGTCAATAAAGATGAAGTCAAAACCCGTCTGGCCGGTGATTTCCACCATCTCAGGGCATGCAGTATTCACGAACATCCCTATTGGCCTGTCGACCTCTTCCATGATTTGCTTTAAACTTTTGCGCATAAGGCATTACCTCCAAATCAATAGAGCAGAATCTGCTCATTTGGTAAAAAACTCATTCAAATTCCCTGAAGTTTACGATTTCGGTCACATAACCCAGCGTACACAGCGTGTCGAAGAACAGGAACTCCACCTTGGGATTTGTCAGAGAGAAGCCTCTTTCAATCAGCTGAATTCCATTGTCCTCCATCCGCTTTACCGCCTCGGCAAGATTGTCCACATTGAACTGGACATGCTGGAGGCAGTCACCGTGCTTGGCAAGAAAATCCAGCCACACCGGCTCGGCATTGACAGGCTCAACAACCTCAAGCTCAATCTCCGGAAAGTTGTAAAACGCAAGCTTTCTCACGCAGGTCTCAGGGTCTGCTTCTTTGGGATAAAACGCCGTTCTGTCCGGCTCAAGGCCATAGAGCTTTCTCATGTTCTCCATAAACCTGTCCAGATTTCCTGTTAATAGTCCCATCTGGCGAACGGACGCAAACGGGGACTTTTCTTTAGAAAAAACCATTTTCTTTCTCCTGTCTCTTAGCCTTTCATTCCTGTCATAGCGATGCTGTCCATGATTTGGCGACGGAACAGCAGGAACACAATCAAAATAGGAGCCACCGAGCACAGAGAGCCCGCGGCAACCGCGCCCAAATCCACATTGAAGGTTGTCTGGAAGAGGGCAAGGCCCACCTCCATAGTGAAAAGCTTGTTGTCCTGTGCCATGATAAGGGGCCAGACAAACGCGTTCCACCCTTCAACAAAGGCGAGGATTGCCAGCGCGGCGATAGCGGATTTCAGCAGTGGAAACACTATTTTGAGGAAAATCTGAATCTCGGAACAGCCGTCTATTCTGGCGGCGTCCAGCAGGTCATTCGGAATCTGCTGAATGCAAATCTGCCGCATGAAGAAAATGCCGAAGCTCATAATGATATACGGCGACACAATTCCAGCGAAGCTGTTGCCCAATCCCGCGTTTACCATGTTTATATAAAGCGGAATCATATACATTTCAAACGGGATCATGGATGTTGCAAAAATAAGCCCGAAAAACAGTTTATTCGTTCTGAATTTATACTTGGCAAACACGAATCCTGCCAATGTGCTGGTAACGACAACACCCAGCGCGGACACCGCCGCCATCTTCAGGCTGTTTATGAAAAACACGTCAAAGGGCGCTGTTTCAATCAGCGTTTTGAAATTGCCGCCAAACACTTTATCCGGCAGAATCGTCGGCGGGTCGGAGTTGATTTCAGCGCTGGTTTTGAATGCCGAACCAAACATATAGAAGAAAGGGAGCAGAAATGCCAGCACAAAAAGCAGCAGAATGATGGTCTTTATCCAGCGCCGGATGCCCATTGTCAACCGGTGGCTTCCCTTAACGTCGCTCAGCATTTCTGTTCACCCCCCTGTCTGCTTTTCTTTTTCGACCTGCGCTTTGCCTTCCACGCGTCCATCTTTTCCTCATCACCAAAAACGAACTGTATCAGTGAGAAGAGGAACATGAAGGCAAACAAGGCCACAGATTCCGCCGCGGCGTATCCCATCTTGTAGAACTTGAAGCCGTTTTCAACCATATCATAGACGACAGTACGCACAACATACCCCGGAGAGCCGGAGGCATCCGAGCAGAGAATATATGCCTGGGTATACACGTTAAAGCCACGAATGAGCATAATGATTGATATATAGATTAAAACCGGCCTGAGCTGAGGCAGTGTTATATGCCAGAATGTTTTCCATGGCGATGAGCCATCCAGCTCCGCCGCCTCATAATACATTTGCGGGATACCGGCAAGTCCGACGCAGAATATCAAAACACAATAGCCAAGATTCTTCCACACGGTGATGATAACGATGGCCTGCTCCGCGAGGAGCCCGTTGGTAAGCCAGGACAGGCTGGAGCCGCCGAAGAGGGTAATCAAGTAATTTATCAGCCCATACTTGGTGTTAAACAGCCACTTCCATATGATTACCGTGGGAACCATCGGCACGATATAAGGGATAAAAAGTCCTGTCTGCACAATGGCTTTCCCTGTCCTGCTGAAGTTTTTGTTGATTGCGTTGGCAATCAGGAGCGCAGCCGGGACTGTGATAATCAAAATTTCAAAGCCCATATATATGGTTCTCAGCATTGCGGCCTTGAAGGTTGAGTTGCTGAGCATGTTTGAAAAGTTGGAAAAACCGATGAACTTTTTCACGCCCGTGGCCATGTTCCAATTGAACAGGCTCATGTAAAAAACCTTGAAAATCGGAAACAGCCTTAAAATTCCAAACAAGAGAACAACAATGCCGAGCGCTATATATATGGAGAGATAATTTGTCCGTCTGCCCTTTAACCTCAGCCCTTTTCTCTCGTTACTCACAAAGTCACGACCTCCCTTCCGGTTTATTTACATTGGGCGCGATTAACGCG
>CAUABY010000219.1 GCA_958427375.1 uncultured Eubacteriales bacterium | reverse complement strand
GACTTCGTGCCCTAGCCGCTCCATCTAAGTTTGTAAGGCCAGTGCCTGCAGGGCCGCGCCTTAATTGGCCACGTCGTGGCAAGTTATTGTTCTTATCTTCATTTTATCTGCATTTTTATTTTAGCCAGCCGCAGCAGCTTGTTGATTCTCCTTGTCAGTTTTCTGCGCCGCGCTTCAGCAAGCGGATATTTGGCCGCTCCAGAAAGAGGGATAGCCGGATCCTTAAGGTTTTCCCACACCTTGGCAGCATATGATGGAGGTGTGGGAGCCGTCTTCATCTGTCCCTCGGCCACGACCTCGAAGGGATGATCCACGAGCGTGCATCCGCACTCATGCAGCAGTGCGTCGCCTTTTTCTGTCATCGCCACTGCGGCGCTGACGCCCTCCTCGTTGTCGGCGTAGGTCTTGCCCCACAGGTCGCCGATGCGGATGTCGGCGGAAGAGCGGTCGTATTTGAATTTACATTTCTCATAGCACGCCTTGCCGAGGCAACTGTCGCTAAGGAAGAGACGGTAGAAACTGTCGCCCCGCGACAGCCTTGATGCATAAAAACCGTTTTTTCCCCTTATTAACATTTCATATGAGTCATGCCAGTCTATCGGCTCGCCAGCCTGCCCGCCGTCCACCTGCATCGACCATGAGTCGTGCCATCCCGTCTGCTTGTTGCGCCAGGCCACGTAGGTGGCCTTTCCTGTCTGCCGCTCCACCTCTGCGAGATACTTCCGCCAGAGGAGCATCGACGGCACACCATGGCAGAAAAAATCCATCAGCACAAAGCGGTCCTCACAGCGCATCCGGCGGATATAGCGGCGGAAGGAGTCTATCTGGCATGGCGTGCCCGTGACGAGCCACCGCCCCTTGCGGTCTATGGCGCGGAAGCCATTGACGGTGTAGCTCTGGATATACTTGCTGCCCGCCGACTGCACAAGCTCCTCCACGGTCGAGGCCACATAATGTTCGGCGCGGGCGGCCCCGGCATCATAACGCACGCCGCACACCTTGTAGCCTTGGCTTATGAGCATGCGCCCCACCTCGAAGCCCACGCCGCCGCTGGAGCACTTGCGGCGCACTGCCACATCATTGCTCCATGCCGCGTAGCTCTTGATGCTCCCAGCCTCCAGCGCGAGGCCGTCATGCGAGTAGGAGCACACGTCAAGGCACAGGGCGCAGCCCGTGCAGCGGCTCTCGTCAGCGATGTGCGGCTCATAGAAGCCGTCACCATTGAGCCGCATACTGATGATACGGCGAGGACAGGCAGCGGCACACACGCCGCAGCCGTAGCAGTCGTGAATGTTGGCGATGTTCATGACCTCAATGCTTCAAGTAAGAAATTACGCGCTGACAGGGTGACGGTCTCAACAGTAGCGCCGATACCAGCCAAGTCTTTTCCAGCGGCATCCAATTCACTATATGCTGTCGATAGATTCGGCCTAATGAAATGGTCAGAAAGTCCGAAGGTCTTGAACAGGGATACTATCCTGCTGCCTCTTTTGTTGTCTGGACTGATGTATGCCCACTGATTTTTTGTTCCCAAGAGTATACCGAACACATTGGCGTGGAAAGAGTCGCTAATCAGCATGTCGGCATTAGCGATATAGCCTAAGTAGTCTTCCGGTCCTGCGTCATATACAATCTCACACCCATCCACAGGCTTACCTTCCGGAAGCACTATCACTTTCCTGCCTGACCGACGGGCTATCTCTGCTGCGTATTCCACAAGGTGATTGCCAGCATAGAGCTTGAAGCATAGTATGTAAGCTCCATCGACGTTTGGACGCTTTGCAATAGACTGCCAGTAGGATGCACCAAGCAGGAACGTGGGGTCGGCCACTTGGGCCACTTCCTTGCTGATGAGCTTCTCAAGCAGTGCCTTTCCCTCTGCCTCACGCACGGATATGACATCGTAACCTCCGAGCCAGCGCTTGAAGTCCGCCTGCTCACGCTCTGTCAGGCTCTCTATGCCAATGCTTGAAGCGTATGATATTTTCCTCGCATTCCCATCCTTGACAAACGTGAGAAAATATGGCTCAATGCAAAACGGCTGCGTGGGGTTCCACACCTGGTCACTGCCTGTCACGTAAACATCGTAGGCTGGCGGTTCGGCATAGAGGTCATCAATGCTCCTGTAGGGACGCGAGAGTCTTATCTTTCCGTTGAACGCGGTGAACTTGGCCTCCCTGGCCGCCACTCCCGCAGGCTCTTTTTTCTTGATGATGTGCGTGCGGATAAACTTTTTCAGATGAAAGCGCTGTGCTTCCTTGCACATGCCATGATAGTCAGTAAATCTTTTGCTGAAGATGTAATCATCATGCACCGGGCGGTGCAGGTCTATGACCTCACAGTCGAAACCGCAATCCACCAGAAACTTGTATAGTGCCCATGCCTGCAGGCTGGCGCCGTAGTTTGTGGAGTTGTGTATCGTTATTATTCCTATTCTCATATTATCCTATTATCGTTTTCTTTACCTTTCGCAAAATCTTCTTGGGCAATGACACGACACCGACGATTCTCATCTGTGCCATATATTTTCTTTGCAGTCGTTTGATGGCCTGCTCGAAGTCGCCGCCATGCCTCACAATCTCTTTCTCAAACGCCATCCTGTATTTGCTTTTCACCGAAGGGTGCCTCAGTTGCGGCTCGCCTTTGAAAGGCTCTTCAAGCGGACGCGGCTCCACGTGGACGCGGCCACCACTCACCAGTTCCTCCACAAAAGCCTTTCCCTTACCGGTATTTATCAAGACGAGCGACACCTTGCGGCTGCTGAAAGAGGCCGGAGCACACAGCCCAAGCCCGTGATAGTCGGCTATGGTGATGTCGCCCTGCCTCTCCGCGCAGGCAAAGCGGCAGTGGTAACAGTTCTCGCGATAGCTCACGGCCCGGTGATAGCCAAACTGATAGGTGTCGCCGTCCTTAGTGCGCTTGGCGTAGAATTTCCCCCTTATGTCATATAATGTTAAAGTGAACTTGCAAGTGTCATGGGCCGGGTCGCGAAACGACATGCGTTTTGCGACTTTCCCGGCCTGCCGGGAAAGCATCCCGATGTGCTGGCGCAGGTAAGACAGCGGCGTGGTGCCGTGGCAGACGAGGTCGACAAGCAATAGGCTGTCATCCCGGAAGAGCTTTCTCAGTGCAGCGACCTGACAGGGCAGGCCGATGAAGATGACCTTGCGGCTCTCCCGCAGGGCTTTCTTGATGTCGGCGAAAGCATCGTAGGCATCGCTGAACACATACTTTGAGTTCTTAAACTGGCCAAGCCC
>CAUABY010000218.1 GCA_958427375.1 uncultured Eubacteriales bacterium | reverse complement strand
TCAGGGTGAGGGCAGCGCCAACTGCGCCGAGAAGGCGAAATAAGCACATACCGCGCTCCCCTGCCTGACTTATTTATCAATAAAAACTTGAAACCAAAATTTTAAATATGGCATATGTCAATTTCATTATTGACATATGCCATATTTAATGCTATTATTTTCATAGAGTATTTAATCGCGCTTGCGGGAGGTGAATCAAATGCCAAGGCGGAAAAAATGCAGAAAGGTCTGTCAAATGCCCCATATGCAGGAGTTTCGTCCGGTCGGTGACTCCCTCCGCGAGGACGCGGTAATTCTGTCCGTTGATGAATACGAGGCGATTCGGCTCATAGACAAGCAGGGCTTCTCGCAGGAAGAATGCAGCAGCTACATGCAGGTAGCCCGCACCACCGTGCAGTTGATTTACAACTCCGCCCGAAAGAAGCTGGCGGACGCTCTGGTTGACGGGCTGACGCTGAGAATTGAAGGCGGGGACTATCGGCTTTGTGACGGAACCGAAGAGTACTGCGGCTGCGGCGGCTGTCATAAGCACCGCTGCGGGCAGATAATGAAAACGAAGGAGGAAGGACAAATGCGCATCGCAATTCCTTTAGATGAAAACAGGCAGGATGTATGCATCGTGCTGGCACGGGCCCCGTATTTCCTGTTCCACGATGAAAACGGAGATGCTATTGTAGAAAACCCCGCGGCTGAGGCGCAGGGCGGCGCGGGTATTCAGGTAGCGCAGTTTTTGGTTGACAACAATGTTACCGCGCTGATTACTGTACGCTGCGGTCAAAACGCCGCCGATGTGTTCACCGCCGCCGGAATGAAGATTTATAAATCTGTCAACAAGACTGCCGACGCCGAGTTGGCCGCATTTGCGGATGGAAAGCTGGATGAGCTGACGCACTTCCACGGCGGATTCCATGGTGTACAATGAAAATCGCGGTTTTGAGCGGTAAGGGCGGCGCCGGGAAAACCTTTGTCGCCGTCAATCTTGCGGCAGCCGCGGAGAGAGCGGCCTACATTGACTGTGATGTGGAGGAGCCCAACGGCCGTCTGTTCTGGAAACCTGATGACGTGCGCTCTACCCCGGTCAACACGCTTTTGCCGGATTTTGACGCCGGAAAATGCACCGGGTGCAGAAAATGTGTGTACTTCTGCCGCTTCCACGCCCTGCTGTACATCAAAGGAAAGCCTATGCTGTTCCCGGAAGTGTGCCACAGTTGCAGCGGATGCATGATTGCCTGTCCGGAGGGCGCAATAAGTGAAGTGCCCAAGCAAATCGGTGTGCTGGAAGAAGGACGGCACGGAAATGTAAAAGTGGTAACGGGCGTTCTAAATCCCGGTGAGGCCTCCGGCACCCCGCTGATCCGCGAGGCGCTGAAAAAGGCTGAGGGGCTCACGGTCATCGACTGTCCGCCGGGCAGTGCGTGCAGCGTGATGGAGAGCATCATGGACGCAGACTACTGCGTGCTGGTGGCCGAGCCCACCGCGTTCGGCTTTCACAACTTTCAAATGGTTCACGAACTGGCAGCGCTTCTCAAAAAGCCCTGCGGCGTTATAATCAACAAGCAGGCCGAGCGCTATATGCCGCTGGAGGACTATTGTCATGAAAAGGCTCTGCCTGTTTTGGACAGAATTGACTATGATACGGAGCTTGGCAAGCTGCTTGCGAATAACGAGATCGCGGCTGAGAAACTTCCGATGTACCGTGAACGCTTTGCCGGCATACTGGCAATGATAGGAGGCCGCATATGAAAAAGCTGCTTTTATTGAGCGGTAAGGGCGGCACCGGAAAAACAACCGTATCCGCGGCACTCATCAAGCTCGCCCAGGCGAGGGCCATTGCCGACTGTGATGTGGATGCGCCAAACCTGCACCTTGTCATGGGGCAGACCACGGAGCCGGAGAATTATGATTTCTTCGGCGGCGATAAAGCTGAGGTTGACGCTGGGAAGTGTATCGGCTGCGGCCGCTGTGAAGCGAACTGCCGCTTCGGCGCTATCTCCGTCAAAGATGGGAAAGCCGGTGTCAACGAATACGCCTGTGAGGGCTGTGGCGTCTGCGCCTATGTGTGCCCGGCGGAGGCCGTAACGCTGATGAAGGACCTGGCCGGTAAGCGGGCGATGTATACGGGTGAAACCGTTTTCTCCACCGCCGCGCTGAAAATGGGGCGCAGCAACTCCGGCAAACTGGTGACTGATGTGAAGATGGCAATGATAAATGCCGCGCCGGAGTGCGAGCTCGCAATTGTTGACGGCTCCCCCGGCATTGGCTGTCCCGTTATTGCCTCGGTCAGCGGCATGGATCTTGTCTTAGTGGTGGCCGAGCCAAGCGGTAGCGGCGTAAGCGACTTGAAGCGGCTTATAAAAACCGCTGAGACTTTCCAGACGAAGCTTGCCGTCTGCATCAACAAATATGATGTCAGCCCAGAGCATTCTGCGGAGATTGAGAGCTTCTGCGAAAGTCAGGGCATACCTTTCTTCGGGAAGATTCCCTTTGATGCGCAGGCCGCTAAAGCGGCGAACGACGGGTTTTCAATAGTTGACGTGGATTGCCCATCCGGGCGGGCTGTGCGTGGTATTTATAATGAAGTCCGCAAGGCGCTGGGGCTCGGTGAATAAGACATTACAGCGTCGAATTATTTTTTGAAATCCAAATTTTTCAAAGGAGATTATAATATGAAAATCGCAGTATCTTGCAACGGCAGTCAGATTTGGCCCCACTTCGGCCATTGTGAAAACTTTATGGTCTATGAGACTGAGAACGGAAAGATTCTCTCCGAGCAGTCTGTTCCCAATCCCGGCCACCGCCCCGGCTTCCTGCCCAACTTCCTCGCAGATATGGGCGTTGAGGTCATAATATCCGGCGGCATGGGCGGCGGTGCTGTTGACATCTTCAACGAGCGCAACGTTGAGGTCATTCTCGGCGCTCAGGGCGAGGCGAAAGCCGCTGTCGAAGCCTACCTGCGCGGTGAGCTTCAGTCCACCGGCTCCATCTGCCACGAGCACGAGCACGCTGACGAGTGCGGCCATCACCACTGATTTATTTCAGACGGCTGAACACAAAAAATCTTAATATTGTCTGTCCACCATTATGGCAGGCAGAGCTTTGGGGCAAGCGGCATTTCGTTTGCCCCGATGTTTTAAGCGAAGAAAAAGGAAAAAAGACTTGACATTTTGAGAAAATGTGTTATATTAGATAAGCACTGTTGATGCGGCCTTAGCTCATCCGGTAGAGCGCCACCTTGCCAAGGTGGAGGTAGCGAGTTCGAGCCTCGTAGGCCGCTCCA
>CAUABY010000217.1 GCA_958427375.1 uncultured Eubacteriales bacterium | reverse complement strand
CGTATATCTTGCCCGCCGCAACGCCAAGCTCAAAGCTGTCCATATTCTCATTGACTTCTTTGACAACGTCGTTGAGCTTTGCGAGAATCCACTTGTCCTCAATCTCAAGCTTTGCGGGCAGTTCGTTGCGCTCAATGGTGAGGTTCATCATCACAAAGCGGGAGGCGTTCCAAATCTTGTTGCAGAAGTTGCGCATAGCCTCGCACTTTTCGATGTAGAAGCGCATGTCATTTCCGGGCGAGTTGCCGGTGATGAGGTTAAAGCGCAGTGCATCCGCACCGTACTTGTCTATCATCTCCAGCGGGTCTATGCCGTTGCCGAGAGACTTTGACATCTTGCGCCCCTGACTGTCGCGCACAAGGCCATGGATAAACACGGTCTTAAACGGCTCCTTGTCCATCTGCTCCATCGCGGAGAATATCATTCTCGCAACCCAGAAGAAGATGATGTCATAGCCCGTTACCATTACGGAAGTCGGGTACCAGTAGTTGAGCTCATCCGTTTTTTCAGGCCAGCCCATTGTGGAGAACGGCCAGAGCGCGGAGCTGAACCAGGTGTCCAGCACATCCTCATCGCGGTGGATGTTCTTGCTGTGGCAGTGCTCGCACTCGGTGGCGTCCTCACGCGAAACGGTGATATGCCCGCAGTCATCGCAGTACCACGCGGGGATCTGATGACCCCACCAGAGCTGACGGGAGATGCACCAGTCGTGTACATTCTCCATCCAGTTGAGATATGTCTTTGTGAAGCGCTCCGGCACGAACTTTACGCGCCCATCCTTGACAACATCAATGGCCTTTTTCGCAAGCGGCTCCATCTTGACGAACCACTGCGGGCTGAGCATCGGCTCAACAGCCTTGCCGCAGCGGTAGCAGCAGCCGACATTGTGGCTGTAGGGCTCAACCTTGACAAGATAACCCTGCTCTTCAAGGTCGGCAACAATGGCTTTGCGCGCCTCGTATCTGTCCATGCCGTTGTACTTGCCGCCGTTTATTATCCTGCCGTCCTCGTCAATGCACTGAATCTGTTCCAGATTATGGCGCAGGCCGACTTCATAGTCGTTGGGGTCATGGCAGGGCGTCATTTTAACCGCGCCCGTGCCGAAGCCAAGCTCAACATAGTCATCCGCCACGATGGGCAGCTTGCGCCCGACAAGCGGAAGAATGGCGTTCTTGCCGACGAGGTGCTGATACTTCTCGTCAGCGGGGTTTACGGCCACGCCGCTGTCGCCCAGCATGGTTTCCGGGCGGGTCGTTGCGATTATAAACTCCTCGTCAGAGCCCTCAATGGGGTAGCGGATGTGCCAAAAGCTGCCGGGAATGTCCTTATACTCGACCTCCGCGTCAGAAAGCGCGGTGCGGCAGTTGGGGCACCAGTTTATCATGCGGCGGCCTTTGTAGATGAACCCCTTGTCATATAGCTCGCAGAAAGTCTCGCGCACAGCCTTGGCGCAGACATCGTCCATAGTAAAGCGGCTTCTGTCCCAGTCACAGCTTACGCCGAGGCTCTTCTGCTGCTCAACAATGCGATCGCCGTACTGCCCTTTCCACTCCCAAACGCGCTTCAAAAACTTCTCGCGCCCAAGGTCGTAACGGGTCTTGTGCTCGGTATTGCGCAAAACCTCCTCGACCTTGATTTGGGTCGCAATGCCCGCGTGGTCAACGCCGGGCAGCCACAGCGTGCTATAACCCTGCATGCGCTTGTATCGCGTCAGGATATCCTGCAGGGTGGAGTCCAGCGCGTGCCCCATATGGAGCTGGCCGGTGACATTGGGGGGCGGCATAACTATGGAGAAGGGCTTTTTCTCAGGGTCAATCCTGCCCTTGAAATACCCGCCCTGCATCCACATGTCGTAAATCTTCTTCTCGACCGCTTTCGGGTCATAGACTTTCGGAAGCTCTTTCATTTCATTCTCTCCTCTCATGCGAAAAGCCCTGAGGCATAATAAACCTCAGGGCGATAAAAATACCGTGGTACCACCTGAATTCCGCAAAACTGCGGCACTCTCTCCTCTTAACGCGGGGACAACGGCCAAGCTACACAGTCTCCCTTCACCCGGCGCGCTCAAGGCCGACCTTCCGCAGTGTTTCACGAAAGCTTACACCAGCCGCTTTCTCTCTTCGCATCCGCACTCTGCGTACTCCTGCCTGTCACAGCGATATTATTTGGATTATAATTTAGAAGATTTGATTTGTCAACACAAAATATCAAAGGCCGAGCATCTTTTTAAGGCCGTTTTCGTCCGTAACGCCGACATTCTTTGCCACGGCCTCACCGTCTTTGAAGGCGATAAGCGTGGGAATGCTCATAACGCCGAAGCGACGGGCAAGCTCAGGCTCCTCGTCCACGTCCACCTTGCCGATTTTTGCCTTACCGTCAAGGCTGCTGTCAAGCTTGTCAAGTATAGGCGCCTGCATGCGGCAGGGGCCGCACCACGCTGCCCAGAAATCCACCAAAACAGTGCCCTCAGCAATGAAGCTGTCAAATTCGCTGGTCTTAACATGTGTAACTGCCATAATATTGTTCTCCTTTTTATATACTTATTTTTTGTCTATATACTCACAGGCCGAGAGCGCGGCAATATTTCCCTCGCCCACCGCCTTGGCAAGCTGGAAGGGCTTGCCCGTGCAGTCACCGGCGGCAAAAACGCCCGGTACATTCGTCGCCATGCCGCGCTCAACCGTAATGCCCGCCTTTGAGTAGTCCAGTCCCGCGACAAGGCGCGTGACAGATATGCTGTCTTTTATTATAAACACGCAGTCAAGTTCGTATTCCTCCGAGCCCACTATAAGCTTTTCGGCGCGCTCGTTCCCTTTTATCTCAAAACGGAGGTTATCGGTAAAGCTGTGTACCTCACAGCCGATGCCTTTTAGAAACTCCGCATCCTCCCGCGCCTCGGCGCTGCTGCCGATAACGGCCACGCGCTTGCCCCGATAGAGCATACCGTCACAGGTTGCGCAGTAACTCACGCCGCGCCCCAAAAACTCCGCCTCGCCCGGATAGAGCCGCTCGCGCGTGATGCCGACTGCAAGTATTATCGCAGAGGCCATGTAAAAGTCATTCCCGACCGCAACGCCAAAGCTGTCACCGAGCGGCATGACTGAAAGCGCGCGCCCCTCGATAAGCTCCGCCCCGCATTCCGCAAGCTGCTGGTGGAATGTTTCTGCGAGCTTTTCCCCAGATATTCCGGCAAAGCCCGGATAATTTGTAATGCTCTCAGCCTTATACAGCGCGCTGGTTTCAACGGGGTTTGTTACCACTCCCACGGTCTTGCCGCGGTTTCGCGCCGTAAGTGCGGCCGAAAGCCCCGCCGCGCCGCCGCCGATTATAATAATATCAAAACTTTCTGACATAGATTTACTCCT
>CAUABY010000216.1 GCA_958427375.1 uncultured Eubacteriales bacterium | reverse complement strand
TTGAACTACACCCGCACGGGTCGCTTCCTCATTCAGCCAAGAGATAATAACATACTTTGCGCCCTCGTGTCAACAGTTTTTCAAAAAAAGTTTACGGCAGACTGAGAAAAATTCAATCTGCCGTAAAAATCAGCCGTTCAAAGGCTTATTTTTTCCTGAACTTGGCCTTGATTTTATAGATGCGGTACTCAACGCGGTTTTTGAGCTGCTGCCAGCCGCCCGCATTCATCGCCAGCATGTAAACGCCAAGCCCGATAAGGCACAGCAGCGCGACTATCATTATCGCGACAAGCACACCGTTGCCTGAGCTCTTGTGCGGCTGGTGCGGTATGGGGGTGGGCGCAGGTGTGGCCGCCGCGTCAGGACTGCCGGACGGCACGGGCGAGGCGGAGGCGGCAGGGCTTGCCGCGGCATTTACCATGACAGTGAAGCTCGTGGTCAAGTCGCCATAGCGCACGGTGACGCTCTGACTGCCGGAGCGGGAGAAGGTGCTCGGCTCGCAGGTATAGCCGTCGCGGATTATCCTTGACGCGCCGTCCTCGGTGAGCCGGATTACAAGCCCCGCCGTATCAAGGCTGTCGCCGACATTATATGTCAGCTTTGCCGGGGTAGAGCCGACCTCCAGCTTCTTCTCAACCTCCTTGGCCGCGACCTGAACCGGGAAGCTCGCGGTCTTGCCCTTGTAGGTGATGGTAATGGTCTGGCTGCCGGGGTTGAGCAGCATGTTGGGGGAGTAGGTATAGCCGGAATCTACATCCTTGTAACTGCCATCATAGTAGTTTACGCGGAATACAAGCCCGGATGGATTAAGGCTGTCGCCCTGTGTATAGGAGGTCTTTGCGGGCATATTCAGTATGCTGATGCTCTGCACGCTGTCCTCTTCACTCATAACGGTAACGGGAAAGTAGCAGCTCTTGCCGCCATAGCTCAGCTCAACAGAGACCTGCCCGGCCGCGGTGAACACCGTGGGGTAGACGTTAAAGCCGCTTGTGAGCACCTGCTGGGAGCCGTCGCCGTAATTGACAACGATGCTTGCCCCGGAGGTCTCAACGGACTCACCGACGATGTAGCGGGTTTTGCTGGGCATGGTGTTTACCATGATGCTCTGTACGACGGGCTGGGTTACGCTGACACAGATACTGCGGGAGACGGCCTTTGCCGTCATGCCGCCGGCGTTATTCGTGACCTCGCAGTAGTAATACGAGGTGCCGGTATTGGTGGTGTCGGCATAGTACTCAGGGGAGTTTGCGCCGAGGATGGTGGTGCCGCCGGAGGAGGCGGGGACGGAGCTGTAATACCACTGATAGCTCAGCGTGCCGTCAATACTGTAGGCGCTGGCGCTGAGGAGCGCAGTGCCGCCGACATAGCAGCTCACATCCGCCGAAACGGAGATTTCCGGCACAGATGGCGTGACATAGAGCGAGCAGGCAATCTGCTCGGTCAATGTGCCGTCGGGCGCGCTGATGTCAATATTGAAGCTGTACGAGCCGGGGGTGCTGGGCGTGCCGCTGAGTGTAAGCCCGGTCTGGCTCGCGTCGCGCCTGAGCTCACAGCCGAGGGGCAGGGTGGACGGCTCACAGGACACTGTGCTGTCAGGGCTGAGCGAGGTGCTTATCTGATAGCTGATGGGCTGGCCCGCGGCGACCTCCCCAAGATTCAGGCTCTGGTACGCGAAAGCCGCACAGGGGAATATCGCAAGTATCATCAGCAGCACGAGCGCCGAGGAAATGATACGCTTTTTCATTTTGATTATCCTTTCATTACGGACGCATGCATATGCGGCCGCACTTGAATTTATATAATGGCACAAGGAATTTGCTTTGTCAACAACTTTAATTAAAATCTTCCGCGCGGCGTCAAAATAATCGGAAAAACTTTGCAATGTCGGTTGTTAAGAGCGCGAGGCTGTGTTATTATTAAACAAAGAAAATGTGTATATAGTGTGTATAAGGAGGGAGCTGTATGGCAGCAAAGCAGTGGTACAAGGAGATGTCTGTGTACCAAATCTGGCCGCGCAGTTTCTGTGACGGCAACGGAGACGGAATCGGCGATTTGTGGGGCGTACTGTCGAAGCTCGATTATATAAAGAGCCTGAATGTGGACGCGATATGGTTTTCGCCGCTCTACCCCTCGCCCAACGCGGATTATGGTTATGACATATCCGACTACATGGACATACACCCTGATTTTGGCAACCTTGAGATATTCAAAGAGGTGCTCGACGGCGCGCACAAGCGGGGCTTGCGCGTATTCATGGATCTCGTTGTGAACCACACATCGGACGAGCACCGCTGGTTTAAAGAAAGCCGCAAAAGCCGCGACAACCGATATCACGATTACTACTACTGGCGCCCTGCGCGCTATAAGGGTAAGCGCCGCCTGCCGCCAAACAACTGGACGAGTCAGTTTGAGGGCGGAGCATGGGAGTATGATAATAACTTAGACGAATATTATCTGCATTTGTTCGCAAAAAAACAGCCGGATTTAAATATGGACAACCCAAAAGTGCGCGAAGAGGTCAAAAACATCATGCGCTTTTGGCTGGATATGGGTGTGGACGGCTTCCGCGAGGATGTTATAACCTATATTTCCAAGGCGCCGGGGCTGCCGAACGCCTATCCTAAGCTCCCGGCGGCAAACGGCATGCAGTACTACTCAAACCGCCCGGAGGTACACAAGTATCTTGCGGAGTTCAAACGCGACGTTTTAGATAATTACGACTGCTTTGTCGTCGGCGAGAGCCCGATGACCACGCCCGAAGTGGCGCTGAAATACGTCAGCGAGGGCAGGGACAAGGTGCTTGACGAGATGATAGGCTTCTCGCACATGGAGGCCGACTGCGTGATGACAGACTTTATGCCGCGCGAGTTCAGCCTCAAGCGGATGAAGAAGGCCTTCTCCGCGTGGCAGCTGAAGCTTGAGGGCAGGGCGTGGAACGCGCTCTACATCGAAAATCACGACCACCCGCGCATCATCAGCCGTTACGGCAGCGAGCAGTACTGGAAAGAGAGCGGCAAAATGCTCGCCGCCATGTATATTTTACAGCGCGGCACGCCCTTTGTGTATCAGGGGCAGGAGATAGGCATGCTCAACACAGGGCTGCCGCGCCTTGAGATGTACAATGATATTATGAGCTTCAACGCCGCGCGTATCCTCTCAAAGCTGATGCCGAAGTCAAAGGTTTTGAAGATTATAAACGCGCGCAGCCGCGACAACGCCCGCACACCCATGCAGTGGAGCGATGAGCCGAACGCCGGCTTCTCCTCCGCAAAGCCGTGGTTCTATGTCAACAGCAATTACCACAGCATAAATGTGCGCGCGCAGGAGGACGACCCCGACTCCATTCTTAACTTCTACCGCAAAGTGCTCAAGTT
>CAUABY010000215.1 GCA_958427375.1 uncultured Eubacteriales bacterium | reverse complement strand
AGTGATGCCGTGCAGGTTTATCTATCCGCTTACTCTGCCGGTGAGGATATGCTCATCTCCGTCTGTGACGCCGCTGGCACACCCATATCGGGCGAGCGGTTTTCCCTTATGCTCATCACGGACACGGGCGACGAGATTATCTGCTCCACCTATGCTGACGGCAGCTGTTATTTAGTCGAGCTTACGCCGGGCATTTACACCGTTTATATGGAGGAAAAAGAGGGGTATATCAGCCCTGAGCCTGTTACCTGCGTCGTCAGCTCCATCACACACCAGGTGCCAACGCTTGAACAGCTCATGCCGGGTTTGAATGAGGTTGACGGGCGGCTTTATTACCTGAACGAGCTCGGCGTGATGGCCACGTCCATCGGCCTTGACCTCTCCTGCTACAATGGGCGCATTGAGTGGGATATGCTGCGCGAGCAGGGGCTTGATTATGTAATTCTCCGCGTCGGCGGGCGCGGCTGGGGTTCAGGCACAGTATATGAGGACACGCTCTTCCGGGAATACTTTTCCGCCGCCAAAGAAGCCGGGCTTAATGTCGGCGTTTACTTTTACTCCACCGCGACGGATGTTAAAGAGGCCATTGAAGAGGCTGAGTTCGTTATTGAAAAGCTTGACGGCGCTTCGCTTGAAATGCCTGTGTTTCTTGATGTTGAGTATTCAGGCCGCTACCCCTATGGCCGCGCGGACAGCCTCAACCGCATGCAGCGCGCGGAAATAATAAACGTTTTCTCTGCCACCTTGCGAAACTGCGGCTATGAAACCGGGGTATATTCCGGAGTATATTATCTCAACCGTGAGCTGCACCGCAGTTCTCTTGCCATGCAAACCGTCTGGATTGCAAACTACACGGCCAATAATGCCCTGCCGCGCGTCAATTTTGATTACGACATCTGGCAGTACACCGAAAGCGGCCGCGTGCGCGGCGTGTTCGGCCCTGTAGATATAAACGTCAGCTTCAAATAACTTACACGATATTATGATTAAGCGTCAGGCGATTTTGCCTGACGCTTAGTGATTTATAATGTTAATATTTTCTTATTTAAGCATCTCTCTCAGCGCCTCAACCGCGCGGCGCTCCAAGCGGGATATCTGCACCTGTGATACGCGCATGACCTTGGCACAGTTTTGCTGTGTCATGCCGTGGTAGTATCTCAGCGCCACCACCTGCCGCTCTTTGTCAGGCAGCTTTTCAATGGCCGCGCGCAGAGCGACGTGTTCCACCATCTTCTCCTCCGCCGCATAGTCGCCCAAAACGAGCTCCAAAGTGAAGCCGTCCTCCCCCGTCTCGCGCTGCAGGCTCTCCGCCGGGCCGGTCGCTACCTCCGCAAATGCTATCTCTTCCGGCGAAAACCCCGTCTCCGCGGCGAGCTCAGATATATTAGGCTCGCGCCCAATGCGCTGCTCAAGCGCAAGCCGGGCGGACTTTATCTGCGCGGCCTGTTCTTTTATCCCACGGCTCACTTTCACAGTGCCATCATCGCGCAGGAAGCGGCGTATCTCGCCTGAAATCTTGGGCACGGCATAGGTTGAAAACCTCGTGCCGAAGCTCTCATCAAAGCCGTCAATAGCCTTGAGAAAGCCAACACAGCCGAGCTGGTATAGATCATCCGCGTCCACACCGCGCCCGAAAAAGCGCTTGGCTATGCTCCAAATAAGCCCGGAGTTCTCCTCAATAAGCCGACCAGCGGCCTCCCTGTCGCCGCTTTGCGCGGCGCGGATGCCGTCTATCAGTTCCGCGCTCATCGCCGCCCTACTCTCGGACTGATGGTGCGCCGCATGGTGACGGTTGTCCCCTTGCCGGGCGTTGAGCGCACACGCAGCTTGTCCATAAAGCTTGACATGATGGTAAAGCCCATGCCGCTTCTGTCCTCGCCGCCGGTGGTGAAAAGCGGCTCCATAGCCTTGTCAACGTTCTCAATGCCCGCGCCCCAGTCGCGCACGGATATTTCAAGCACACCGCCGTCCATGATTCGCATCCGCATGCTCACCCGGCCAATTTTATCCGGGTAAGCGTGGACGATGCAGTTTGTCACAGCCTCGCTGACCGCGGTTTTTATGTCGCCAAGCTCCTCCATAGTCGGGTCGAGCTGTGCGGCAAAGGCCGCCGCCGACATGCGGGCAAAGGCCTCATTTGTGCTCTTGCTCGGAAACTCAAGTTTTATGTAGTTGAGAGAATTCATATTATCACTCCTTATACTATTTTCTGATTAAAATCATTAATTCTAATCAGATTTCAGTATTATTTACTTGTCGCCACCGGCACAAGCCGGTCTATTCCCGCCGTATCTATAACGCGGCGCGGTTGTTTTGACGGGTTTTCTATCCACATCCGCCCGCCGAGGCTCTTCATGCGCTTGTTGAGGCGGATAATAACCGCAATACCTGATGAGTCCATAAAGCTAAGCCCCTTCAAATCCAGCGCGCAGTCACGCGGCAGGTACTCATCCAGTAGCTCATCAATCCGCCGTATGGTGCAGCGCGCCTCGTGGTGGTCGAGCTCGCCCGCAAGATATATGGTCAAGCGGCCGCTGAGAAAAGATGTTCGTATATTCACAAGCTTCACCCCTGTAAAATGCAAAAATGGCACCGCATACCTAAGTATGCGATACCATTTTATCTTTTCTATTCTGATGATTCTGTCGAAAGCGGGAATTCAAACTTTACTTACCGAGGTTTTCAAGGCTGATGTTGAGGTTTTCAATGAGCGCCTCAAGCTTTGCCTTCTTCTCGCGCTCGGCATTGACAACATGCTCCGGAGCGCGGGAGACAAAGTTTTCATTGGCAAGCTTCGCGTTCTGCCCGGCGAGCTGCTTTTCAGCGTTCGCAAGCTCCTTTGCAATGCGGGCGCGCTCCTTTTCAAGGTCGACGAGCTCTGCCATTGGCATGAACATGCGGGCATTGTCCGTCACGACGGAGACCATACTCTCGCTGCCCGCGGGCGCTTCGTCCACAACACTCACTTCACTTGCAAAGGCAAGCTTGCAGATGTAGCTCTCACCGGCCTCAAACGCGGCCTTCTTGTCGGTGACTATGATCAGATGCGCCTTTCTCGACGGGGGCACGTTCATCTCACTGCGGCGCGTGCGCACAGCTTTTATCGCGCTCATAACCATCTCAAAATTCTGCTCGTCCTCAGGGAATGAGAGCTCTGAGTTATACTCAGGGTAGCGCTCAACCATCAGCGCCTCGCCCTCGTGCGGCAGTGCCTGCCAAATTTCCTCAGTGATGAAAGGCATGAATGGGTGCAGCAGCTTCAAAATCTCGGTCAGAACGTACAGCAGCACCTTCTGCGCGGAGAGCTTTGCCTCCTCGTCAGCGCCGTTGAGACGCGGCTTTGTCAACTCAATGTACCAGTCGCAGTAGCTATCCCAGATAA
>CAUABY010000214.1 GCA_958427375.1 uncultured Eubacteriales bacterium | reverse complement strand
CTGTCCTAATAAAAACCCGCATGTAACGGGGGCTCCCTCCGGCGGGAAATAGTCCCCGCTTCGTAAAAATGCGGAAACAATTATCGAAAGGATGATCGTAATATGGCACGTATAGCCGGCGTTGACCTGCCCAAGGACAAGAGAATTGAGATTGGTCTCACATATGTCTATGGTATCGGCAGAACCAGCGCAAAGAAGATTCTTGAAGCAACCGGCATAAACCCCGACACCAGAGTTAAAGACCTCACCGATGAGGAAGAGGCAAAGCTGCGTGAGTGCATTGACCACGGCTACATCGTGGAAGGTGACCTGCGCCGCCAGACCGCGCTTGACATCAAGCGCCTGACCGAGAGTGGCTGCTACCGCGGTATGCGCCATCGCCGCGGCCTGCCCGTGCGCGGTCAGAGAAGCAAGACCAACGCCCGCACCCGCAAGGGTCCGAAGCGCACCATCGCAAATAAGAAGAAGTAAGGAGGGATATGAATTATGGCTGCTAATGCAAAGAAGAAAGTTAGAACCCGCAGAAGAGAGCGCAAGAACATTGAAAAGGGTCAGGTTCATATCAGCTCCTCGTTCAACAACACCATGGTAACCGTTACCGACACTCAGGGCAACGCAATCTCCTGGGCTTCCGCCGGTGGCCTTGGTTTCCGTGGCAGCAAGAAGTCTACCCCCTTCGCCGCTCAGACCGCCGCCGAGACTGCTGCCAAGGCAGCTATGGAGCACGGCCTTAAGACCGTCGAAGTGTTTGTCAAGGGCCCCGGTTCCGGCCGTGAGGCTGCAATCCGCGCCTTGCAGACCGCAGGTCTCGAAGTGACGATGATCAAGGACGTTACCCCCATTCCTCACAATGGCTGCCGTCCTCCGAAACGTCGCCGCGTCTAATTGAAGGAGGGTACAGAAAATGGCAAAGAATACACAGCCCATCGTAAAGCGTGCAAAGGCTCTCGGTGTTACTCCCGCGTCTCTGGGCTACACCGGCAAGAGCAAGGTCGAGACTATACGCAATCCCAAGGCCAACGTTCGTAAAAAGCAGAGCGAGTACGGCATGCAGCTCAATGAGAAGCAGAAGGTCAAGTTCATCTATGGCGTGCTGGAAAAGCAGTTCCGTCTCTACTATGAGAAGGCGGAGAAGATGCCCGGCATCACCGGTGAAAACCTCCTCGCTATCCTTGAGCAGCGCCTTGACAACGTGGTGTTCAGACTTGGTTTCGCTATGACCCGCCGCGAGGCTCGTCAGCTCGTCAACCACGGCCACATCACCGTCAACGGCGGCAAGGTCAATATCCCCAGCTACCAGGTCAAGCCCGGCATGGTCATATCCCTCACCGATAAGGCCAAGGCCATGCAGAAGATCAAGGACAACATTGAGGATAACGACTTCCGCGCTGTTCCCAAGTGGATTGAGTATGACAAGAACAATATGACGGCAAAGATAGTTGCAGTTCCCGCGCGCGATGACATTGATATGCCCATCGAAGAGCATCTTATCGTTGAGTTGTACTCCAAGTAATAAAGACACCCTCAAATTGGTAAGCTGAATTTTTCCGGCGCCGCCCGGCGCAAAGACTTAAAAGGAGGGTTATATAACTATATGATCGAAATTAAGAAGCCGCGTATCGAGGGCATTGAGACCCCGGCAGACGAATCCTACGGCAAGTATATAATCGAACCGTTGGAGCGCGGCTATGGCACAACTCTTGGTAACTCTCTTCGCAGGGTGCTCCTCTCCTCTCTCCCCGGCACCGCCTGCACCAGCATCAAAATTGCCGGTGTGCAGCATGAATTTTCCACCATCCCCGGCGTCAAGGAGGACGTAACGGAGATAGTGCTCAATGTAAAGAGCATTATTGCCCGCCTCCACAGCACCGGCGCTAAGACCGTTTATATCGAGGCCGCGGGCGAGGGCGTTGTCACCGCTGGCGACATCAAGGCGGACGCAGAGGTGGAGATTCTAAATCCTGAGCAGCCCATAGCCACTCTCGGCGCGGACGGAGCTCTCAACATGGAGCTCGTTCTTGACCACGGCAGAGGCTATGTGTCCGCGGAGAAGAACAAGAACCCGCAGATGCCCATTGGCACCATCCCCGTCGACTCCATCTATACCCCCGTGCTTAAGGTCAATTACACCGTGGAGAATACCCGTGTCGGTAATCAGACGGACTTTGACAAGCTCACCATTGAGGTCTGGACGGACAAGACCATGACTGCGCGCGACGCGGTCAGCCTCGGTGCAAAAATACTCTGCGACCACTTCACGCTCTTCACCGACCTCTCCGACACCATCTCCAACAACCCCACCGTTGTTGAGAAGGTCGAGAAGGAGCCGGACACCGTGCTCAAGATGACCATTGAGGAGCTGGATCTCAGTGTAAGAAGCTTTAACTGCCTCAAACGCGCAAATATCAATACTGTTGAAGATTTGGTCAGCAAGACTCAGGACGAGATGATCAAGGTTCGTAACCTTGGCCGCAAGTCCCTTGAAGAGGTTGAGCACAAGCTCACCATGATGGGTCTGACCTTGGCCGATGACGACAGTAACAATCAATAAGCTCTCAAGAAGGAGGAAATGCAATTATGCCCGGAACAAGAAAGCTCGGCAAACCGACCGCCGCACGTATGGCAATGCTCCGCCAGCAGGTCACTGATTTTCTTGACCTCGGCCGTATGGAGACCACTGTCACCCGCGCCAAGGAGATCGCACCCATGGCCGAGAAGATGATAACTCTTGGCAAGGCAAAGGATCTGGCGTCCTACCGTCAGGCTCTTGCTTTCATCACCCGCGAGGATGTTGCCAAGAAGGTTTTCGATGAAATCGCTCCCAAGTACGCAGAGCGCAACGGTGGCTACACCCGCATTACCCGCGTCGGCTTCCGCCGCGGCGATGCAGCTGAGACTGCCGTCATCGAGCTTGTATAATAGCTGAAAACATGTTAAAATCGGAAGTGGAATTATCCACTTCCGATTTTTTCGGCTGTATGCAAAATTAAAATGCCTTTCGGCGCCTACGGCGCAAACTCTGCGAGGCTGGAGGAGACAGAAAATGTTTAATCAAAAAGAGTATGACGAGCTGAAAGAGACAACCATCAGCAGCACCGAGAAATATAAGGGGCCGCTGCTGCATGTCTACCATGACCGTGTGCGCCTGCCAAACGGCAGCGAGTCCGGGCGCGACTATATAAAGCATCTGGGCGCGGTGTGCATAGTGCCTGTGACGGACGAGGGCGAGGTAATTATTGAGCGGCAGTACCGCTATCCGCTCGACCAGGTTGTCACCGAGATACCCGCGGGCAAGCTCGACAGCGCGGAGGAGGACAGACTGTCGGCCGCCAAGCGCGAACTGCACGAGGAGACAGGGCTCACCGCCGACAAATGGACGGACTTGGG
>CAUABY010000213.1 GCA_958427375.1 uncultured Eubacteriales bacterium | reverse complement strand
ACCTCTTCCCTGAGGACAGCATCTCCATTGAATCCATCCGCATTTTTGCCGATGAGGACGCGCAGAAGGTCATCTCCTACGCGGGAACAATGATAATTGCTTCTGGCTGCTCGATGGCCGCCGCGTTCACTGATGAGATGGAGGAAAACGGCTGCACCGTTTTGCCGATGCAGAACTTTGAGTATCTCTCCGGCGGCGGTATGAAAGGCATTATCGAAGGGCACGTGGTTCTATGCGGCAGCAGTGACCTAATGCGGCTGATGAACGTGCGCATCCCCTTCCGTCTTGTCGACAAGACAACCGTGCTCCTCGCGATTGACGGCATACTTTACGGCATCTTCTCCATGAACTATGAGGCTCAGCCGCAGGTGCGCAAAGCGCTTGTTGATTTGATGCGCTCCAACCGTCACCCGATTTTCGCCCTGCGTGACTTTAACATCACGCCTGAGATGCTCAAAAACACCTTTGACATCGCAACCGACGGCTATGATTTCCCGCCCTATGTGGAGCGCTTCAAGATAACCGAGACTGAGCCTTCCGAAAGCAGCAAGATTGCCGCTGTTGTTTGCCGCGAGGGTCTTGCCTCTGTCACAAAGATGGCCGACACCGGCAGAAGCATGTACACCACCACAAAGCTTAATCTTGCTATTACCCTTATCGGCGCGATACTCGGCATGATTATTGTCTTTGTCAAGGTGCTCACTGTCGGGTCAATCAGCCTCAGCTTCATTTTTAACTACATGCTTTTAGCAGCTCTGCCCGTGTTTATCAGTTCGCTGCTCATAAAATTCTAATTTGATTTTTTCCTTTTGCAAGGGGCTGCCGTCTCAGGTGGCCCTTTTTGCTTTTATTTATTCATCTTTCATTTCGTTCATCATATAAAGCCTCTAATTGAAAGTCAGCATTAAATAAAATTGTAGTTGCAAAGAGCTGTACATATAGTGTATAATATATGAGAATGTGACTTGGAAGAAAATGATTTTTTATTGAAAAAAATTTATTTATACACTTTTGACAGAGAGGAAGCATCACATGGAAACCAAAAACATCCGCAATATCTGCCTGATGGGGCACGGCAACAACGGCAAGACCAGTCTCGCCGAGAGCATGCTCTATGTCACCGGCGCTATCGACCGCATGGGCAAAGTCTCTGACGGCAACACCGTCTGCGACTACGATTCCGAAGAAATCGCCCGCCAGATCACTATTTCGACTTCTGTCGCACCCATCAAGGTCGGCAATGTTAAGCTCAACGTGCTTGACTGCCCCGGCTACTTTGACTTTGTGGGCGACATGCTGTGCGCGCTGCGCGCAGTTGAAGCAGGTATGATCGTAACCTCCGCTAAGGACACCGCCGAGGAGATTCCTGTCGGTGCTCAGCGCTGCTGGAATTACCTCAAGGCCGCTTCCCTGCCTGTTATGTTCACCATATCCAAGACCAAGGAAGAGCACGGCGATTACTTCAAGGCTCTTGAGACCTTGAAAGGCAAGTACGGCTCCAGCGTCTGCCCCGTCACCATCCCCACCTCTGACGGCAACGGCGTTATTGACCTTGTTCACAATGTCGCATACGTCACCAAAGGCAGCAAGACCGAGAAAGTCTCCGTCCCCGCTGACGACGCCGACCGCGTTGAAGAGCTGCGCGCAGAGCTGATGGAGACTGCCGCGGGTGCTACCGAAGAGCTCATGGAGAAGTTCTTTGACACCATGGAGCTTGATGAGGCCGATATCGCAGCAGGTATCAAAGCCGGTGTGAAGGATCGCTCCGTCGTCCCGGTGTTCGCGAGCGACGCTATGACCAACCTCGGCACCAGCGCCATTCTTGATGGTATTGTTGACTACTGCCCCGCCCCCGAAGAGAAGAACGACGGTGTGCTCGGCTTCGTATTCAAGACTGTATCCGATAAGTTCGGCAAGTTCAGCTTTGTCAAGGTTCTCTCCGGCACCGTGACCGCCGGTATGTCCCTCTACAACCTCCGCGCATCCTCCAACGATAAGCTCGGCCGCATGTATACCATGTGCGGCAAAAAGACCATCGATGCCGCCGATGCTTGCTGCGGCGATATAGTCGCTGTCGGCAAGATGGATTGGAAAACCGGCGACACACTCACCGATGACAAGAACGGCACTGAGCTGCCCAAGATAGAGATTCCCGACCCCTGCTACTCCATGGCTATCGCGCCCAAGACCAAGGGTCAGGACGACAAGGTCGCGGGCGGCCTGTCCAAGCTCAACGAGGAGGATATCTCCTTCACTCTTGTCAACAACGCCGAGACCCACCAGATGGTCATTTCCGGCGCAGGCGATATTCAGGTTAGTGTTCTATGCTCCAAACTCAAGAGCCTCTACAATGTTGAGACCGAGCTCAAGCCCGCGCGCGTCGCTTACCGCGAGAAGATCAAGGGCAAGGTTGAGGCTCATGGCCGCCACAAGAAGCAGTCCGGCGGTTCCGGCCAGTTCGGTGATGTTTGGATTCGCTTTGAGCCGCAGGATGAGCAGGATGATATGATTTTCGCTGAGGAAGTTTTCGGCGGCTCTGTCCCCAAGAACTACTTCCCCTCCGTTGAAAAGGGTCTGCGCAACGCAGTCAACAAAGGCGTTCTCGCCGGGTATCCGCTTGTCGGCCTGAAAGCCACTTTGTATGACGGCTCCTATCACCCCGTTGACTCCAACGATATGGCTTTCCAGACTGCCGCGCGTCTTGCATACCAGGATGGTATCCCCAAGGCCAAGCCCACCATTCTTGAGCCTATCGGCCAGCTCTTCGTCACCATTCCTGACGAGTATCAGGGCGCTATCATCGGCGACATCAATTCCAAGCGCCGCGGTACTATGATGGGCTCCATGCCCGCCGCAGATGGCATGGTCACCATTGAGGCTGAGGTTCCCCTCGCCGAGATGAGCACCTACACCATTGATCTGCGCTCCATGACTCAGGGCGCCGGCTCCTTCACCTGCAAGTTTGTCCGTTACGAGGAAGCCCCCGGCAACGTTCAGCAGAAGGTCATTGAAGAGGCTAAGGCTCAGGCTGAGGCTGAATAAAAGTCTTTTTGAGCGTTTCACATGCGCTCATCCCTAAAGACAGCATATATCTGGCGGGTCATATTGACCCGCCAGTTCTCTAAAGGAGGTTTCGCTATGTCCGGAAAGTGGACTGCTGTTAAAAATATCTGCTGGGCACTTGCAATAGCCGTTTGCCTGCTTGCGCTTATTGTCGGCCTCGTCATCACTACCGTCAACCGTTATAGCGGCAGTTCGTTCTCCAACTCCACGGAGATTAAAAATGAGAGTGCCGCAAGCGGTGATGTTACCCAGCTCACGCAGGGCAGCGGCGGCGGTATGCTGTTAACTCTTGATGAGACGAACGACGCGGGGCAGGAGTATATTGACACACTCACCTTCCTCTGCGACAGCTCCTTTATAGGCGTGCGTGATTACGGACTGCTTAC
>CAUABY010000212.1 GCA_958427375.1 uncultured Eubacteriales bacterium | reverse complement strand
CCGCGCTCGCCGCCTATCTCCGCCGCCTCCAAACTCAAAACCGCCTCAGCGGGATAATTTGAAAAATAAAAAATCCGGGACATTCATTTTTGGACGTTCCGGATTTTTTCACATATTATATTCGATTGCTTCACACCGCCGCCGGCATGCTTATCTCAGTCCTTTTCACAAGCAGACTTAGCAGCCAGGAGAGAAAACCAAATAGTAAAGCGAAATGTTTTATCGGCGGCATCATAGTGCGTCTTTGACAGGCCGCCGTACTTTTGAATAACTCTGTTGATGCTTTTCAGGCCATAGCCGTGAATTCCCCGCTCTTTTTTGGTGGTTTTCAAATTGCCGTTATAATCAGTCTCCGGGGCGCTGTCACAGGAATTTTCTATGGATATCACAATGTGCTCCTCGTCAACATTCTTGATAACGGACAAATCAACTCTTTTTTCTTCGGATTCTTGCGCGGCCTCCACCGCGTTTGAAAGCAGGTTTCCAAACAAAGCGGTAATGCTTGTGTCATCCATAAACGATACGCTTCCCGCGCGTACATCACAAAAAAAGCTTACATCATCTGCCGCGCAAAACTCCGCGTTTTCAAGCAAAATCATATTCAAAATGGGATTGTCGCACAGCCGCGCTTTATGTCTGAACTCCGGCATAGCCTCCAATTCCGAAATATACTCCCGGATTTTCCGGCTGTCCCCCTCCTCTGCCATCAAATCAATTGCGTTGAGGTGCTTTTTTATATCGTGAATCAATATCCGCTGCCCGTCGTACTGTTTTTGGAGCATCTCATAATATTCCGCGTCTGCTTTGTCCCTCAGGCGGCTCATTTGAAACGCCGCATGCTCTTCATCCAACTTCTGAATCCGGTTGTATACAAGAAGAACGACTATGTTCACCAGCAGCAGGGCGATTGAGCTTACCGCAATCATTATTTCTGTCAGGCTTGTAAGCTGAGCAACATATCCAATATAGTTGAACGTTATCACTATAATGATAGACACAGTCGGCATAACGCAGAGAAGTGCAATTTGGCTCGGTTCCTCGTTAATACCTTTATGCGGCTTGAAGAACCTTGCAGCTACAGTTGTTATGAAGAAATAAAGCAGTTTGCTTGGAACAGTCAAAGATACGAGAGCAAAAGAACTGTACGTATATGCCGTATAATCGTCTGTCACATATGTTATAAAAAGGTTAACCAATATTTCAGATATCCCCATAACAAACGTTATAAAAGCTGAGTGTAGCACTGACGATTTGATTTCGCATGAGTAATTCAAATAAAGTATTATAGTATTGACAACGAAAAACGACGTTCCATTCAATAACAAAACATCAAATTTAGATGTAAAGAATAGAACTGCATATCCGAGCGAAAAGCTTAAAAATGTATATAGATTGCTCTTTACCTGTTTATAAATATAGCCGAAATAGAGCCAAGCCGTTATAGCTTCGACCACATATACAACTGCATACAAAAGCCTCTCCATAATCATTTTATGCTATACAAATATGTGAGTTATCTGCTGCTTAATTAGGAAAACTTACGCCTTGCCAGATACGCCTCTTTTACCTGCCCGCCGTATTTCAAGATAACAACCTCTCTTCTTATCTCATACACATACCGCATATTTACAATAACGCTTCTGTAAGTCGAGTAAAAGCAGGGCAGCGTCAGGGTATTTCGCCAATGCTCAATGCCGTCTGTCGATTGCAGCGTGCCGTCAAGTGTATAAACGGAAGTTTTCCTTTGAGCCTGCTCCACGCAGACAATACGCTCCGCAGACAGCACGGTTATCCCGCTCGGAGTATTTACGGCTATCTTCATCGTATCAACATTATATTGATATACCGCATCCTTCAAATTGCGGAAAAGCCGGTTTTTGTCTATAGGCTTTGAGAGATAGCGGAAAACATTAAAGCGCATAGCCTCATCCAGATAATCCGGGTATGATGTGACAATAAAAATTTTGATCTTGGGTGACAGCTCCTTGAGCCGCGTGCCTACATGGATTCCGCTCAAGCCTGGCATTTCAACATCAAGGAAAGCTATGTCCGCCCCTGTCTCATTTTTCAACAGCTCGTCTCCGCTGCTGTATACGGCAAATTCCGGCACAGCGCCGCCCAGGCTCTTGAAAAATTCAGAAATATACCTTTTAAGCTGAGTTAAAACCTCAATATCATCATCACAGAGAATAACACGCATAATGGCCAAAACACCTCCTAAAGGCTGTTTTGGCCATTATACCATCTTTATACAAAATTGTCATCATTCCATTTGTCACCTTGCCGCAGAACCATGTGGTGAACAAGCGCTTCCAGCAGCGCGATGTCCTCATCCGTGCACAGCGACAGGCTGTCAATAATATTTTGCGATACGCCCTGCGGGTGCATAGCTCCCATGAGCAGATAGTCCGGCGTTACCCGCAGTTCATTGCAAAGGCTCACCAGCACATCAAAACTCGGCTTCTCTCTGCCGCGCTCAATATTTGACAAGTGATTTTTTGAAATATCTATTTTTTCTGCAAGGAGATTTTGATTTAAACCCAGATGTCTCCTCCTTGCGGCAATACGGTTTCCCATTTCAACAAGGTTGCTTTCCATATATATCACCTGAGCAAATTTTAGCAGGAAAATTTGAAAAAACCGACAATGTATAGCAAAATTATTTTGTTATATATTCTATTTTGCGCGTATTTTGCCCGAATTAGTCCGTTTATGCCGCGAAACCTGCATTTAGCGTTTGAGATATGGAAATTTATTGTTTATTATTTTATAATAAATACATCCCAACCGAAAACAAAAACAGGAGGACAAACAAATGACTAAGCTCAAATCCATGTACTATTCCCTCGCGGCGTTCTCGGCAATATTTCTCAATGCGGTTTTGTTCATCTGCGCTAACAGCAACTCCTGCATATTGGTTCATCAGCCCAAGGCTCCCGAAGCCTTGAGCCAGTACAGCAAAATCAAATGATAAGCAGCATATCATCAAGAATCGTGAAATGGCTCCTGCAAGCAGGAGCCATTTCCGAAAATGACAGAGAGCTATATGAATACGCCGCGTACAGTTTTTTGTTCAGTCTTTTGCCGCTTGTTCTGGTAATAGCGCTCGGCTACATTTCCGGCATGTTTCTTGAAAGTGTTCTGCTTATTCTCCCCTTCATGCTCATTAGAAAATTCAGCGGCGGCTTTCACTTGCAGTCCTCCGGCGTGTGCTTTGTTTCGTCAACGCTGCTTCTCTTGGCTTTTCTGTTTTTGATACGGCTTGTCTCGGCGAAGCAGTGCTTTGGTTTGTTCAGCTTCTTTGTTGCAGTGTCCGCAGTTCAAATCTTTTTTTGCAGCCCTGTAGACAATGAGGCACGGAGGCTCAGTGTGAAAGAGCGCTTGGTATTCAGGAAAACCGCAAGAATTATGTCTGCGTCGTTCTTTGCAGTTTACATAGTCTTAGTTCTTTTTAA
>CAUABY010000211.1 GCA_958427375.1 uncultured Eubacteriales bacterium | reverse complement strand
CTGTTGGTTCTGCCCGGAGAGCATGGAATCTTGATGCGTTTCTCAGCGTTTGTCAATGCTTGAATGATTTACTTTTACAGTCAGTTCCCGGCGTGTATGCCCTCATGCTTTGACAGCCTGTTGAGTTTGCGTTCTCCGGCGCGGAGCTTATATTTATTCTTGGCGATAACAGACAGATCTGTTCGCAAATACAGCCTATAACGGCACATTTATCAAAAGAGAGGATTAAAAATGTACGAAGACAAGACCTTAGTTTGCAAAGAGTGTGGTAATGAGTTCGTGTTTACCGCTGGTGAGCAGGAGTTCTACGCAGAGCGCGGCTTCCAGAATGAGCCCCAGCGCTGCAAGGCCTGCCGCGACGCTCGCAAGAACGCTGCCCGTGGTCCCCGCGAGTACTTCACCGCAGTCTGCGCTGCCTGCGGCGGCGAGGCAAGAGTTCCTTTTGAGCCCAAGTCTGACCGTCCTGTTTACTGCAGCGAGTGCTTTGCTAAGATGAGAGAGCAGGCCTGATTTGCCTGACTCAAGGATTGGGGCGCACAGCTGCGTCCCAATCTTTTATTTTAAGCGGGTTGAACCGCTGGAGAATATTGTTTAATATTCTCCAGAATATTATATTCGATACTATTTATATGAAAGGTGAAAGATATGGAAATCACGAGAGAGACTTTAATTTCCCAGATCGTTGAAGCCTGCCCTGAGGCAATGCCCGCTTTCCAGGCTATCGGTATGCACTGCATGGGCTGTGCTCTTGCAAGCGGTGAGAATCTTGAACAGGCCTGCGCCGCACACGGTGTTGACCCTGACGAATTCCTTGTCAGCCTCAAGGCATACCTCGCAACTCTTTGATTAGTTCACCAACGATGAAAGCCGGACATGTTCCGGCTTTTGTTATATCCGGTGTGTTTTACACGCTGTTTTATTTTTGTTTGGGGAGGTATGGTTATGAACAGACGTCTTGAATTGATATCCGGCCTGATTCCGAATGGGACAGGCTTTGCGGACGTAGGAACAGACCACGGCTATCTTCCGCTATATATGCTGGAAAACGGTTATAACGGAAAAGTATTTGCCTCCGATATAAACCGCAAGCCGCTGGAAAACGCAATAAGCTCCGCGCGCGCGACAGGGCTTGAGGACAGAATATGCTTTAGTATTTTTGATGGGCTTGATGAGAGTATAAGGGACGAGATAGACACGGTTGTGATTGCCGGCATGGGCGGCGATACCATCTGCGGCATACTCGACCGGGCGGAGCTATATATGGACAGAAGATATCTCCTTATCCTCCAGCCCATGACTAAGGCGGAGGTTCTGCGCTACTGGCTTGCCTATAACGAGTATGTTTTCTTGGAAGAAAGGCTTGTTGAGGACGCGGGGGAAATCTATCAAATATTTACGGCTCGCTTTGGCGGGAATGGCAACACGCGTCTGAAAGACGCGGAGCTTTTTACCGGGCGGTATTCGCTGGCGGTGCGAAATGAACTCTTTCCCACGCGGCTCTCATTGCTGATAAAGCGCTTTGAAAAAGCGATAAACGGCATGGACGGCGCGAAACGCGCTATTGGCCGCCGCGCGATAAACTATGAAATACTACAGCAGCTTTATAAAATGAGGGACGGTGAATTTACTTGACTACAGTCGGCAATATCTATGACTTTCTCTGCGAGCTTGCCCCGCTTGAACTGCAAATGGGTTTTGATAATTCCGGTTTCCAGCTTGGCCGCAAGTCAGCACAGGTGCAGCGCGCGCTGCTCTCGCTTGATGTGACGGATGAGGTTGTGGATGAGGCAATAAAGCTCGGTGCCCAGCTTATTGTGTCGCACCACCCGCTCATATTCACGCCGCTTAAATCCATACAGGATGAAAAGCTTCTAAAATTGATTGAAAACCAGATTGCGGTTATCTCGATGCACACAAATCTTGATATAGCCGAGGGCGGTGTGAACGACGTGCTGATTAATCTTCTCGGCGCGAAGGCGAACGGAGCGCTTGATGCTGAGGGCTGCGGCCGTGTGGGCAACCTGCCACAGGTACAGCAATTTGATGACTTCCTGTGCCTGTGCAAAGATGTGCTTGAAAATAACGGGCTTCGCTATTACAGCGCTGGAAAGCCAGTTAAGCGTCTGGCTGTAATGGGCGGCTCAGGCGGAGACGCTGTTGAGGCCGCTTTTGAAAAGGGCTGTGATACCTATGTCACGGCGGACATAAAGTATCATCAATTTATTGAAGCCAAGGAACTGGGCATAAATCTTATTGATGCCGACCATTTCTGCACGGAGAACCCGGTTATTCCCGTGCTGTGCGCGAAGCTTGCTGAGAATTTCAAAGATGTCAGATTCAGCGTGTCGGCAAAGCACCGGCAGCTTATATCGTTTATATAGCTTGGCATATTGAAGCCTCCCTTCTCATAAACTCGTACAAACGAGAACATGAGAGCGGAGGCTTTTATTATGACTGATACCAATATATATTGCGACATCGCGGCACGGACAGACGGGGCTTTCATGCTCGGCGTTGTCGGGCCTGTGAGAACGGGTAAATCAACTTTCATCAAGCGCTTCATGGAGAAGCTGGTAATCCCGCAGATAGACAACACATACATGCGCGAGCGCGCAAAGGATGAACTGCCGCAGAGCGGCTCAGGCAAGACAATAATGACCGCAGAACCCAAGTTTGTACCAGAGGATGCGGTTACAATCAGTATCTCGGAGAACACTGAGCTCTCCGTGCGGCTGGTTGACTGTGTGGGCTATATGGTGGACGGCGCGGCAGGACAGTTTGAGGACGGTGCGGAACGCCTTGTCACCACACCGTGGTTTGACCATGAGGTCACTCTGACCGAGGCGGCGGAGAAGGGAACATACAAGGTTATTACCGAGCACTCGACGATAGGTATAGTTGTGACTTGCGACGGCACGATTTGTGATATCCCGCGTGAGAAGTATATTCCAGCAGAGGCACGTGTTATAAATGAGCTTCAGGCCATCGGCAAGCCGTTTGTGGTGCTGCTCAACAGCACTGCGCCGCTGAGTGAGCAGGCACAGCTGATTGCCGCGGATATCGGCGAGCAGTACGGCGTAAAATGCATGCCGATAAACTGCCTTGAGCTTGACGAGGTGGGCATTGCGAGCATAATGCACTCAGTTCTTGAGGAGTTCCCGCTTAAATCTATGGGCTTCTATCTTCCGGAATGGCTTGATGCTCTTCCCGACGGTAGCGCGTTGAAAGCGGAAATGTATGAGAATATTTTCAACAGCACCGAGGGCGCGGTAAAAATCAAGGACTGCTATGCCGCGATTGACAAAATAGCGGAGTGCGAAAATATAAGCGCCGTGAAAATCCAAAAGAGCGAACTTGGTACGGGGGCGGTCTCAGTGGCCGTGCAGCTCCCGCGCAGTCTATATTATCAAACTATAAGCGAGCAGACCGGTGTGGAGGTCAAAAACGACGGGGATTTAATTTCAACCCTTGCCGAGATGAGCGCGGTTAAGCTCGACTATGATAAACTG
>CAUABY010000210.1 GCA_958427375.1 uncultured Eubacteriales bacterium | reverse complement strand
CGATATACGCCAGTTCAACCTCATGTTCAAGACTTTCCAGGGCGTCACCGAGGATGCGAAGAACACCGTCTACCTCCGTCCTGAGACTGCACAGGGCATCTTCACAAACTTTGTCAATGTTCAGCGCACCACCCGCCGCAAGCTGCCCTTCGGCATCGGCCAGATAGGCAAGTCTTTCCGCAATGAGATTACTCCGGGCAACTTCATCTTCCGTGTGCGCGAGTTTGAGCAGATGGAGCTTGAGTTCTTCTGCGAGCCGGGCACCGACCTTGAGTGGTTTGACTACTGGCGCTCCTTCTGCCACAAGTTCCTGCTCGATATCGGCCTCAAGGATGAAAACCTCCGCCTGCGCGACCATGACCCGGAGGAGCTTTGCTTCTACTCCAAGGCCACCACGGACTTTGAATTTCTCTTCCCCTTCGGCTGGGGCGAGCTTTGGGGCGTGGCTGACCGCACGGACTATGACCTCACCCAGCACCAGACCGTCTCCGGTCAGGATTTGACCTATTACGACCAGGATAAGAACGAGCACTACATCCCCTATGTCATTGAGCCTTCCCTCGGCGTTGAGCGCACGGTGCTCAGCGTGCTGTGCGACGCTTATGATGAAGAGGTTGTCGGTCAGGACAAGAAAGGCAATAATGATGTGCGCACCGTGCTGCACCTGCACCCGGCGCTTGCCCCCTTCAAGTGCGCGATTCTGCCGCTTTCTAAGAAAGAGATACTCACCGGCCCCGCGCTTGAGCTCTATCAGGCGCTTAGCAAGGAGTTTATGTGCGACTATGACGAGACCGGCTCTATCGGCAAGCGCTACCGCCGCCAGGACGAGATTGGCACGCCGTTCTGCATCACCTTTGACTTCAACACCGTCGGCACCGAGACCGATGAGGCCGACCACTGCGTCACCATCCGCGAGCGTGACAGCATGACCCAGGTTCGCATCCCCATCACCGAGGTCAGAGACTATATCGCCGAGCGCGTCAAGTTTTAAGCGAGTAATAGATATATAGAATAGAGGCTTTATAATGAGAGACGGATTCATAAAAGTTGCGGCGGCGTCCCCGGTCATCAAGGTTGCGGACGCAGATTACAATGCACAGCAGGTCATCGCCTGCATGAAGAAGGCTCAGACGGCGGGGGTCAAAATCCTCGTTTTCCCGGAGCTTACGCTTACTGGCGCATCCTGCTATGACCTTGTCGGCCATAAGGTCATGCTTGAGGGCGCGGCAAGAGCGCTTGAAACGGTGGTTGCCGCCTCGGCAGGCGTGGATATGCTGATGTTTGTCGGCCTGCCCTATGCCTATGGCAGCAGACTTCTGAGCGTGGCGGCGGCCGTATATTGCGGCGAGCTGCTTGGCCTTATACCGCGTGAGACAGTTGAGGGCAGCCGCTTCACCGGCTATACGGGTGAGGGAGAGCTTGTGCGCGTGGGCAAGCTTGAAACTGAGCTGTGCCCCAATGCACTTTTCACGCATGAATATCTCCCTGGCCTGTCCGTCGCCGTCGAGCTTGGTGCCGATATAGGCTCTGTCGGCGCTCCCGCTGAGTATTACGCCGTCGAGGGCGCGACCGTGATTGCGCAGATGGCGTCCTTCCCCGCAACAGTCAGCTCCACCGCGGACGCGGAGCTCGACGCGAAGTATCAGTCCAGGCACCTCAAGGCGGGCATTGTCCTCGCCGCCCCAGGCAAGGGCGAGAGCAGCACGGATAATGTGTATTCCGGCCTCTGCCTCGTCGCCGAAAACGGTGAGATTCTCGCGCAGGACGAGTGCGCCGACAGCTTCGCTGTCAGCGAAATTGACGTTGACTACCTGCTCAATCTCCGCCGCGGTGCCGGCGGCTTTGACGAGCCGGACGAGGATATGTGCGTCGCCTACTGGGGGCGTGAGCTTGAAGTCACCGAGCTTACCCGCGAATACAGCATGCACCCGCATCTGCCCACCCGCCCTGAAGCTGTGCCCGCCTACTGCGAGCGCGTAATAGATATTCAGGTCTCCGGCCTTGTCAAGCGCATGGAGTATGCGCATCTTGACCACTGCGTCGTCGGTATCTCCGGCGGTGTTGACTCCACCCTCGCCGTGATGATAGCGGCGCGCGCCGTGGCGCGCATGGGCCTGCCCTCCACGAACGTCGTGGCCTGCACTCTGCCCTGCTTCGGCACTTCTTCCCGCACCAAGTCCAACGCGGTCATCGTGGCTGAGCAGATGGGCGCGGATGTGCGCGTTATCGACATCGGCAAGTCCGTCTATCAGCATTTTGACGATATCGGCCATGCGCATGATGATTACTCTATCGCCTTTGAAAACGCGCAGGCGCGCGAGCGCACACAGGTGCTGCTCGATATCGCCAATAAGGTCAACGGCCTTGATGTCGGCACTGAGGATTTGAGCGAGTATGTTGACGGCTGGTGTACCTTCAACGGTGACCATACCAGTAACTATGATGTGAACCTCGGCCTCACCAAGACGCAGGTTCGCGCAAACGTCCGCCATATCGCACAGACCACCAAGGACGAGGTGCTTGCCGCCGCGCTCTGGGATGTGCTCGACTGCCCGGTCACGCCGGAGCTTCTGCCCATCCATGACGACCAGATTGAGCAGAAGAGTGAGGATGCTGTCGGCTCCTACAGCCTTCAGGACTTCTTCACCCACAAGATTATGATTTGCGGCTTCACCCCCTCCAAGACCTTCCGCCTTGCCAAGCTCGCCTATGGTGACCAGTTCACCGACGAGGAGCTTGTGCGCTGGCTCAAGAGCTACAGCCGCCGCTACTTCAGCCAGCAGTTCAAGCGCTCCTGCCTGATGGACGGCCCCGCAGTCGAGGCATTTACCGTCTCCCCGCGCGTCGGCTTCCTCATCCCATCCGACGCTGAGTGCGCACTCTTTATCGCCGATATCGAGCGCCTTGAGAAAGAGCTGAATCTCTGATTTTGAAGCGCAATTTTAACTGAAAATGCGGAGCCTCATAAACGGGGCTCCGTTTTCTTTCCCGGCAAATTGACATATGCCGCGCGGCGGTATAAAATAAGGAATACGATTTAATGATAAAAAAGTTTAAGGAGCTGATAAAATGGCGGTGCTGTTGGACGGAAAGGCGCTCGCGGAGAAAGTGCGCGAGCGGACGGCGATAGATGCGCGCGGCCTGAGCCGTGCGGCGGGCCTTGCGGTGGTGCTTGTCGGGGATGACCCCGCCTCGCGCCTCTATGTCAGCCGCAAGGAGCAAGACTGCGCGGAGTGTGGCTTTGTGAGCCGCGAGTATAAGTACGATGCCAGCGTCACGCAAGCCGAGCTTTTGGCGCTTATTGCCGAGCTCAATGCCGACCCCTCCGTGGACGGCATCCTTGTTCAGCTCCCCGTGCCCGCGCATATCAACGAGGATGAGCTCATTGAGGCCATCTCACCGGAAAAAGATGTGGACGCTTTTCACCCTGTCAATGTCGGCAGGCTCGCGGCGGGCAAGCCTGCGCTTCTGCCCTGCACGCCTGCGGGAATAATGGAGCTTCTGCGCGCCTATGATATCACGGTC
>CAUABY010000209.1 GCA_958427375.1 uncultured Eubacteriales bacterium | reverse complement strand
GACATGCAGCGTCACATAGCAGAGCTTTACGCCCTTGGCCCTGAGCTTTTCCAAACGCTCTTCGGTGAAGTGCAGCCCTGCCGTCGGCGCGGCGGCGCTGCCGAGCTCGCGTGAGTAGACAGTCTGATAGCGCTCCGGCTCGTTCAGCTCCTCCTTGATGTACGGCGGAAGCGGCATTTTGCCAAGGCGTTCCAGTACTTCAAGGAAAATCCCCTCGTAGTCAAAGCGGACTATCCTGTTTCCGCCCTCAACCACCGCCTCAACAGCAGCGTTCAGCTCGCCGTCACCAAAGCTCAGCTCAGTGCCGGGCTTGGTTTTTCTGCCCGGACGGCTCAGGCATTCCCAACGCCCATCACCCAAATCACGCAGAAGCACAAGCTCCACCATGCCGCCGGTCTTTCGTGTGCCGATAAGCCGCGCGGGTAGCACGCGCGAATTATTCATAACAAGGCAGTCCCCCGCTTTCAGAAAGTCTGGCAGGTCATAGAAATGCCGGTGCTCTATCTCGCCGCTGTATTTGTCCAGCGCCAGCAGACGCGAACCGTCACGCCTTTCAAGCGGCGTCTGCGCAATAAGCTCTTCCGGCAGGTAAAAATCAAAATCAGACTTTTTCATATCTTGTATATCTCCATTTTTCATAGCGCTTGATTTGTTATTATAGCACAGTATCCCGCGCTATGAAAGAGGCAGCACGAATTTTAAAGTAATATGTCCGCTTGGTTTTGAATAGCCTTAATGTGTCGATAAAATATTTTTTCAGGAGGAACATTATGGTCAAAACACCTGTGTTCAAAGGCTCATGCACGGCTATTGTCACCCCGTTTACTGACGCGGGCATTGATTATGAACAGCTTAAAAAAAATATAGACTTCCAGTATGAAAACGGCACCAGCGCCATTGTAATCTGCGGCACAACCGGCGAAAACGCCACTGTAAGCCGCAATGAGTACGAAGAGCTTGTTCGCTATGCCATACGAGCCGTCGCCGGGCGCATGAAAGTAATTGTCGGCGTTGGCAGCAACAACACCGAAACCGCGCTCAAAAATGCCGAGAACGCGCGTTTTGCAGGGGCAGACGCAATTTTGATGGTCACCCCGTATTACAACAAATCCACGCAGAAAGGGCTTATTGAGCATTTTACTCACGTAGCCGACCGCGTGGACATCCCGATGATTTTATACAACGTGCCGAGCCGCACCGGGATAGGCATTGAGGCGGCAACCTATAAAACGCTCTCTCAGCACCCGAACATCGTCGGCGTGAAAGAGGCCTCCGGCAATCTCAGCCTTGTTGGCGAAACGATAAGCCGCTGCGGGGATGATCTATTCATCTGGAGCGGAAACGACGACAACACTGTACCCATGATGGCGCTCGGTGCGCTGGGTGTTATCTCCGTGGCGTCAAATATAGTGCCGGGTGTTGTCGCAAAGCTCTGCCAGCTCTGTCTTGATGGCAGCTTTGCAGACGCCGCCGCGCTGTACGCAAAGTATGTAAAGCTCTTCTCCGCGCTCTTTATCGAGACGAACCCCATCCCCGTAAAAACCGCCCTCAAGCTTCTTGGGCGCGATTCCGGCATACTGCGTCTGCCGCTCACCACGATGAGCGACGAGCATTTCAGCTACCTGCGCAATGTAATGACCGAAGCCGGGCTGAACGTGTGAGTGTCAGCACACATACATAACCCATACGCAAATAGAGCCGCTTCTACAGCGGCTCTACTTTCTTTATCATATCCGGGCAAAGACCCTGCCCCCCCGGAACACACGCGGCAAAGTGAACTCCATCAACAACACCGTGCCATATATCAGTCATGCCTATGACAGAAAAGCTGTTCAGCCCTGCCGGCAGTCCCCTGCCCCATGCTTTGACACAGCTCTCTTTACGGCACCACAGCTCGGTAAAGTACGCGTCTTTGTCCTCGCTCCACTCCAGCGCCGCAATTTCATCAGCGGCGAAAAAACGCTTGGCAAGCGTCATATTGCACGGTCTTTCCTCCTGTATGTCAAGGCCAAGCACCATGTCAGACACAGCCGCGGCGGCAAGGCCGCCTGAGTGCGAGAGGCTGAACTTAAGCTCTCCGCCGCGCAGAGCGGGTTTCCCGTACTCGCCGCAGACAATATCCAGCGGCAGTGCAATCCTCGGCATAAGCTCCCGCGCGGCTTGATTGAGCACAAGCTCCACGCCAAGGCTCTCTCTGCGCTTTTGCGCAAGCTTTATCTTGCTCAAGCGCTCAGCGCGGTATGCGGACAAGGGGTACTCCCCCGCTTCGTCGAGCGCTTGAACATTCGCGTAATATATGCGCAGCATCAATCGCGCATCGCGTCAAGCGTCTTTCCAACAAGCTCGCTCAGCTCCATGCCGAGCATCTCCGCGCCCTGACGAATAATATCGCGCGAGCAGCCAGCGGCAAACTTCTTGTCCTTGAACTTCTTCATCACGGATTTGGTCTCCATTCCCTCAAACCCGGTCGGGCGCATGAGGGCGGCAGCCCCGATAAGCCCGGTCAGCTCGTCCACGGCAAAGAGCACCTTTTCCATGTACTTCTCCGGTGCAACGTCAATGCAGATGCCGTAGCCGTGGCTTATGACCGCGTGTATCACATCCTCGTCTATGTCCAGCTCATGCAAAAGCTCGTTGGCCTTGACGCAATGCTGCTCCGGGTAGAGCTCAAAATCTATGTCATGCAGCATGCCAACCGCGCGCCAGAAGTCAACATTGTCCGGGTCGTACTCTTTTGCAAACTCGCCCATAACTTTGGAGACGGTCTCCGCGTGCTGAATGTGGAACGGCTCCTTATTGTATTTCTTCACAAGCTCTTCGGCCTGTTCAACCGTCGGAATATAGCTCATATTCTTACCTCCTTTTTTGCTATTTATGATAGCGCGTCACGCGCTATTTTGCAAGAAAAAAGTGGTGCTCAGGCATAAAACTAAATTGTCCTCAAATTTGCTGCTTTAAGCCATGTTCAAATTACAGGAGTTTATTTCCCACAACAGAGTATTTTCTCGACTCTTTCAGATAAACAGATGTACAGACAATCCATATCACGCACACCACAAACGAAGCCAAGAAGCCCGTGCCGAAGATAAGCGCGCAGATGGCCAGCGCGGGTGCTATAATCGCGCATGTGGTATTGACCGCGGCATACGCCTTATATGCGCACTTGCCAATCATAATTTTCTCGGCCTCATCACAGCTCTCCAGCCACTTTTTCTGAAACTTCATGTCATAAATTGACGCTGTTTTTTCAGGGTTTAGCTTCTTTGTGGCGTCAACACATTTTTGCTGAATGACAATCGTTTCCACCATTACACCCAAAAACGCTATGATTGCAACGCAAAACGGCAGTAAACCTCTGCCTTCATCAAAAACAGAAAATCCGCCGGAGTATGACGCGCTAATAAGAAAATATGAGATGATAAGCGCAGTATTCATAAGCCAGATTACTGTGGAAAGCTTCGCGTCTACAGCGTCAGATACCGCTTCATTCTCACCATTCCAGCCGGAAAGCAGTCTTTTTGCTTTCTCGTAAAGCGGAACAGAAACCACG
>CAUABY010000208.1 GCA_958427375.1 uncultured Eubacteriales bacterium | reverse complement strand
TTTATTTGCCAGCTCCTCCGTTTTGCGAACAGACAGCGACTTTGCAATGACCTCGTTCGCGGCCTCAAGCTGTTTTTTCCCGTCCGCTATCGGCAGCAGCGCGCGCGCGTGCCCCGCCGAGAGCTTCCCGGTCTCCACAAGCTCCATCACAGGCTCGGTCAGCGACAAAAGCCGCATTGAGTTTGTAATCGCCGGGCGTGAGCGCCCCACGCTCTTCGCCGCCTCGTCCTGCGTAAGGCCGTACACCTCGATTAGCGCCTTGTAGCCCTTTGCTTCCTCAATAGGGTTCAAGTCCTCGCGCTGCAGATTCTCCACTAACGCAAGCTCGGCCGTGCGCCTGTCGTCGGCCTCTATCACGCGCACCGGCACCTCGCTCAGTCCCGCCATGCGGCTTGCTCTCCAGCGCCGCTCGCCAGCTATTATCTGATAGTAACCGGACTCCAGCTTTCTCACTACTATCGGCTGTATCAGCCCAAACTGCGCTATCGAGTCCGCCAATTCCTGAAGCGCCGCCTCGTCAAAGTACTCGCGCGGCTGTTCCTTTCGCGGCTCAACCTTGCTTATGGGCAGCGTTATCAGCTCGGATTCGCTCTCGCTGAACTCATCCTCGCCGAAGAGTACGCTCAGCCCCGCGCCAAGCCCTTTCTTTTCCTTTGCCATATTCTTTTTACTCTCCTCCGTCAGCCGCCGTTTCTGAATATAAACTCTTCCGCCAAATCCATATACGCGCGGCTTCCCTTGTTGTATTTGTCGTAAACTATGCCCGGCAGACCATGGCTCGGCGCTTCGGAAAGACGCACTGAGCGCGGAATCACCGTATCATAGACTTTGTCGCCCAGAAAATTTCTCAGCTCCGCCGCAACCTGTGTGGTCAGATTCGCGCGCGAGTCGTACATCGTCAGCACGATGCCCTCAACGTCAAGCCGCTTATTCAGTCGCTTTTTGCACATTTTAATGCTCGTTATCAAATCCGCTATACCCTCAAGCGCGTAATACTCGCACTGCATAGGAATCAGCACACTGTCCGCCGCCACAAGCGCGTTCACGGTCAGAAGCTCCAGAGATGGCGGACAGTCTATGAGCATGTAGTCATAGTCAAAGCTCAGGGCCAGCAGCGCGCTTTTCATCACGTACTCGCGGTTTTCCGCGTCTATCAGCTCCACCGAGGCCGCCGCAAGCTCCTTGCTCGCCGGTATCACGTCGCCATACTCTGTGTGAACAACGCATTTTTCCGCCGAGACGGAGTTTATCATCATGTCGTATGTATTCGGCCTTGTGGACTTTGACACGCCCATTCCGGTACTCGCGTTGCCCTGCGGGTCGGCGTCGACCAGCAGCACGCGCTTGCCCAAGCTTTTCAGCGCGGCACACAAATTAACGCTTGTGGTCGTTTTTCCCACGCCGCCCTTTTGATTTGCCACGGCAATGATTTTCACCATCTGTTTAATCAGACCGCAAAATGTTTCACGTGAAACATCACTCTCGCGTTCCACGTCTGCGGCGCTCTCCTTAATCTATGTATTTCTGAAGTATATCTGCTCCTGTCGCGGACAGAAAAATCCCGTTGTTTTTACAGCAGATGCTAGCATCGGCAGACAAGGACACACACGGTTTTGACGGGCAGAAAAACGCCCATGCGGCTTCAAAGCCCTTGACAATACACAAAGTATTCTCAGCGGGCTTTTCATTGCCTGAGCGCATTTCTGCTCCGGCAAAACTGCGGGCACCTGACAGCGATGTATTTATGAGCGATTTTTTCTTTTTGAGATGCAGATGGGCTGTCGCCCATCAAAGCGAAAAGAGCAAAAAGCGCCTTAAAGACGCGCTGTCAGGCGTGTGTGCTCTTGTCTGCCGATGCTATTATATCAGCAAGCAGAGTGAATTTCAATGTTTCACATGAAACATTTTATTTTTTCTGTATACGGAGAATGTTTCACGTGAAACATCGCGGAGACACGGCGTTAAAAATCAGCGGAGTAAAAAATCCGCATAGCGGTCAGCGCCGTTGAAATCACAGCTTTTCCAGAACGCGAGCCTGTCACTGTACTCCGCGGCCCGCGCCTGCACAGCCTGTGCACAGTTATCCGCACCAAGGCGGTACACAATCGCGCTCAGCTCGTACATTGGCAGTCCAAACGCGTGCCCAACCGTATGCACCACGGCGCAGGCCTGACCCACCGCGTGACAGAGCGCGATATCGGCGGCGTCATCAAGCTCCTTTGCCATCGCGTGACAGTCTAAAATCAGGCGCTGGGCAAGCGGCATCCTGATTTTGCCCGCCGCCCACGCGCGCGCCGCCTCCACCGCGTCCTGCGGTCTTAAATCTGCCGGATAACGGCGCGCCAGCTCATCCGCCGCCTGCTGCGCGAAATCCAGCGCCCAGAACACAGCGGCAAGGTGCGTCGCGGTCGAAAGCTCATCCGCCAGCGGCCTGAGCAGCTCACAGTCCTTTGAAAACAGTATCCTGTTGCGCCGCTTCATGTGCATCCTCACTTCGTCAAGCCAATCCATGAACCCACTCCTCGCTTTTTTCTTCTATTATAATATACGGGAGACGCAGAGACAATGGCGGATGTGACTTAGTTACGCTTACCCAACAAGCATATCAACATCACTCACACTCAGCCCCGCGTGCAGCGCAAGGTTGATTCCATAACCAATCACCCGTGCCGCCGCACGCACGGCGGAATCAATATTACGCGGCGTGACGAACATCCCTCGCAGGGCGGCCGCGTCAGACACGCTGCCCGCGTCAATCACCGTCGGCACGCCCAGCGCGATAACCGGCACGCCGAGGCATACGCTCGTCAGCTCCTCCCGGTCGTTGCCCACGCCGGAGCCGGGCGCGATACCCGCGCTGCTGACCTGCACACAGCGGCACAGCCGCTCAAGCTCCGCCCCCGCCAGCGCGTCAATAGCTATCACCAGCTCCGGTTTGATAAGCGCCGTCAGAGCGCGGATTTGTGCCGCGCTCTCCACGCCCGTTGTGCCCAGCACACCTGTGCGGCAGAGCGCCGTGTCTATAAACGGCGCAAACTCCCGCGGCGCCGCGCTTTTCAAATGCCGCGTTACTATAATATTCGAGGCCGCGAGTGAGCCGAGCGCGTCCGGCGTGATATCGGGGTTGCCGAGCGCCGCAATCAGACAGCGGCGGATTTCCCGCCCGCCCGCACAGCGCCGGATAAGCTCCGCCACGGCCCGCGCCGCCGCCTCAAAGCTCTCGTCGCCGCGTTGAAAATGCTCGCGCAGCTCCAGCGTATAATACTTCCCGCGCGGCTTGCCGAGCGCCGCCGCGCCCTCGTCGGATATGACCTCCACCGCCGTGCAGGGCAGACCCTCAATCAGCTCCTCGCGCGCGATTATCCCCCGCCTCTCGCCAATTTCCGGCGACAGCAGCTCGCGCGCCTCGCTGGCGAGGTCAGTTCTTCCATTATATAGCATAGTCTTACCTCTCTCAGATAGAAAATTAGTGCCTCATCTGTAGATTATGCCCAATATCTTGTGTATTTTTCGTGCCCGCGCGACAATAAAAATAAAGTAAAAAAATTATCGGATTTTTTTGAAAAACCCCTTGCTTTTCAAGGAGTTATTTGATATAATCTC
>CAUABY010000207.1 GCA_958427375.1 uncultured Eubacteriales bacterium | reverse complement strand
TCTCTCGCTCGAAGATGAGAGCGGATATTTAATCCTGCTCGCGGCTGACGCTTATGACGTGCCCCACCACGGGCGCGACGGTGCCGAGCTTGAGGACGGCGGTGAGGTATTCAAATACTTCCTCGGCTGCATCTGCCCTGTCAAGTCCGCCTCCGCAGTGCTCAGCTACAAAGCCGACAGCGGCGAATTCCACAGCAGCTCCGCCGGGCAGACCTTGGCCGCGCCCACGCTGGGCTTCATGTTTCCCTGCTTTGACGGACGCGCGACCAACATTTATAACGCCCTATACTACACGCAAAAGCCCGCCGAGCTCCACCAAGAGCTTATTGACGCCGTTTTCCGCACTCCCGCTTTGATGTCGGCCCCCGCTCAGAAAGACGCCTTCGGCGCGGCGATGGCCGATTCCCTCGACAAGGACTGTAGTTTTGACGTGGTGCAGTCAGTACACGAGCACATACGCACGCGCATTGCCGAGCACAAGGAGGCCAAGGACCCGGATAAGCTGGAGCTTACAATAAAAGAGATCGGCGCGATGTTAAAGGACAGCGGCCTTGACGCCGAAAAGGTTGAGAGCTTTCAGGAAAAGTGCGAAAAAGAGTTCGGCGGCAACGCCGCGCTTGACCCGAACAACATTATCGACGCAAAAAAATTCAAGGTTGAGACGCCGGACATAAAAATCTCCGTGTCGCCGGAAAACAGCTGTCTTATCGAAACGCGCGTTATCTTCGGGCGCAAATACCTGCTCATCCCCGCCGATACCGGCGTTGAGGTAAACGGCATAAACGTCAGCATCACTGATTGAGCCGTACATAGGAAGAAGTAAAAGTCACCGGGTCTTTGCCGATTAATCTGGTCTATGCGCAAAAAAGCAGGGATTTTTCCTTCGCATTACTGGAAACTCTCTGCTTTTTCAGCTTTTTATAAGTATTTTTTAGGTTTTTAGCTTGACATAACACAGGAAACATAATTATAATAAGGTAGAACATAGTATTAATCTGTAAGGTTAAAGGTAAAACATAGTATTAATCTGTAAGGTTATGTGAGGAATTATCATCATGGGTGACAGGTATAAAAAGAAATTTGTGCTCCCCGGCATGCTCTATGCCGAGACAGCGCCCGTTATCATTTCCGGCGGAGCTCTGCTTGAGGACAGCAGCACAAACAAGCTTTTGCTTCAGCTTAAATTCAAGAGCATTTACGAAAAGACCATAAAGTCTCTGCGGGTAAAGATAGTCCCCTTCGCGGAGAGCAAGGAAAAACTCAGTCCGCTTGAGTACAATTACGCTTCGCTTGAGGCAAAGCGGGATTCCGAGTTTGGGCAGAAATCCGCCATTGTTGTGCAGGATGAAAGCGCCGCTTCTTTTGATGTCACGGTCATGGAGGTTGTCTTTGCGGACGACTCGCGCTGGGATGGCACGGGAACAGATTGGCTGAAGCTTAACGCCATGCGCAGGCTTGAAGATGCTCTCGGTGACGCTGAGACCGCGAACGAATACGCCATCCGTTATGGCAACGACTGCGTGTACTTCCCCGAAGAGCAGCGCGATTTGTGGTACTGCGCCTGCGGTGCGGTTAACCGCAGGGGCGAGGATAAATGCCACAGCTGCCGCCGCGTATTTTCAGCGCTGAAGAATGTCAATTTCGCCGCGCTCAAGTCTGACAGCGCACAGCGCGTCGAGGTGGAGAAGATAGAGGATGAGGAGGAGCGGGCGAAGAAATCCGCCAAGCGCAAAACGCTGTTAATCTCGCTCCTTATAAGTGTCCCTCTGATCATCATTATAGTTGCGGCCGTCTGCACAGCACAGCGCAGTGCGCAGCTGCAAAAGAATTACGACTTGGCCATGGCTCTTTTGGGCAACGGCCGCTACGATGACGCCGCTGCCGCATTTGCCGAGCTCGGCGACTACAACAACAGCACTGAAATAGCGGAGAAAGAAGTCCCCTATGAGAAAGCGATGAACGTTATTGACTGCGCTGTACGCGAGGACACCGCGGGGCTCGCTCTTGTCGGCTTGAAGCGCTCGGATGTTCCGGATGACGAGACTGTATCCATAACGCTCTACCGCGAGGCGATACCGCTTTTTGAAGCGCTCGGCAATTACAAGGACAGCGCCGCCCAAGCCGAAAACGCGCAAAAACAAATCGACGACTATTTCACCGCCCTGAAAGAGGCCAGCTACAGCGCCGCTATGGAGCTTTATGAGAGCGGCAGCTACCTCGCCGCAAGAGACGCTTTCGCGGCAATGGGCGATTACAGCGACTGTGCGGAGCTTGTCCAGCGCGCCATGTATGACCGCGCCATGCGGCTCTATGAACTTACGGGACAATACTACATGCTTGGCGTTTATGCGCACTTCAGCGACACCGCGGGTGAAAAGAGCATCATATACATTCCGCAGGATGTTTACGCGGATTTTGGCAGCAGCCTGACCGATGACATACGCAGCATACTCAACACGGACGGTGTTGAGGTAAACATAAAAGATGTGCCGGAAGAGGGATACACGCCTATATGTGAGGCGGTAAGCCAGGAATTTAAAAAGTTAGGCAGTTATAAGGACAGTTCGGAAATGGTTCAAAAAGCGCTTGAAAACGCCGATTTCACGCGTCCTTTCTATGAATTGTGCGCCAACGGCGATTTGCAGAGCGCATACGAATGGCTTGAAAAATATAGTGAGGAGCTTGAAAACCGAGACGCTTTTTATGCTCTTTTGACCAAGTACATCCCCTACTGCGCAACCTGGGCTTTCTATTCCGGCGACAGCACCCTTGTCGCGCAGAGTGTAGGACTTGATATGAAGTGCGACAGCATCACATCCAAGGTATGCATAACCACGGACAGCATCACCCTCGTGCTCTATCCCAACGGCGACGAGATGCACCCTATAGAATTGAAAGCCGAGACAAACGGATTTATCTATTCATTTGACTCCTCCACTTCATTCTACTCCTGCATTTCAAACATCGGTCATCTGACCTATACAAAGTACAATTCCTATAACGTACAGGTTGGTAACCAGAGTGTTGAATACAGGAAAGTTTCATAACAGTATAAAAACGGTCCCGGAGCTTTTGCTCCGGGACTTATCTTTATGTCCTCTTATTCAGTAAAATGGATGTGATTATATATGTGATCCTGGCAGAAGCAGTGATAGCCCGCGCACTTTGAACAGTACCTGAACTCCAGCTCAGGATGCTCCGTATCCGTGCGGCCGCAGACGGCGCATTTATGTGTATAGAGATTCGCCTGCTGCTCGCGCTTGATTCTGCGTGACTCACGGCGGAAATTAACCGTGTTCTTACTCGGCCGTTTGGGAATGGCTTGGAAAAGGTCACCGCCGCAGAAAATGAGGAAGTTGAGCACCGCGACAATCGGCAGAAGATTTGCCGGGAACGGCGTTGTGAGCATGCTTACGACAAACAGCGCCGCGTCAACATAGGCCAGATACTTTATTTTAATAGGAATAATGTAGAACAGCAGCACCTGCATATCCGGGAAAAGCACGGCGAAAGAGAAGAACATGGAGAGATAAATGTACTCCGCCGTGAGGTTGAAACTGATGCCAGTGATGAAATACATCAAAAAACCATACACGACTGTCAGGATAAGGCCGCTGA